>CAZDKM010000013.1:14304-15476 GCA_964505985.1 Candidatus Woesearchaeota archaeon | reverse complement strand
AAAATCAAATGATCAAGTGATTATAGAAAACTCTGTAAAAGAAGTAAGGCCTTTTACTGCCTGTGCAATTGTTAAAAATTTAAAATTTGATGAAGAAAATATAAAAAGTATAATCCAAATTCAGGAGAAATTGCATATAGGTTTCGGAAGAAACAGAAGAAAAGTTGCTATCGGCATCTATCCACTAGAGAAAATAAAATTCCCTGTAAGGTTCATAGCTCTTCCTCCAGAAGAAATAAAATTTATTCCTCTGGAATCTTTAGAGGAAATGAATGGAAAAGAAATTTTGGAAAAACATCCCACAGGCAAAGAATATGCTCATTTATTAAATAAACAAGATAAATATCCTATATTCATAGATGCTAACAACAATGTTTTAAGCATGCCTCCAATTATAAATTCAGAAACTGTTGGAAGGATTACAGATAAAACAAAAGAAGTCTTCATTGAATGCTCTGGATTTGATTTTAATATTTTAAATAAATGTCTCAATATCATAGTTACAGCTTTAGCAGACATGAATGGAGAAATTTATTCTCTAAATTTGGAATATGAAAAGAATACAGAAGTAACACCTAATTTAACGCCTGAAGAAATGGGATTAAACTTAAACTATGTAAATAAAATGCTTGGTCTGAACCTAAAAGAATCAGAGATTAAAAAACTGTTGGAAAGAATGGGGTATGATTACAATAAAAAAGTGAAAATTCCAGCATACAGGTCTGATATTCTTCATGAAATAGATTTAATAGAAGACATAGCAATAGCTTATGGCTATGAAAATTTTAAAGAAGAAATACCAAATGTTTCCACAATAGCTGAAGAGTCTTCTATGAGCAAGTTAAAAAGAAAGATTGCCGAAGTATTAATTGGTTTGAATTTAGTAGAATGCTCTTCTTTCCATTTGTCTAATAAAGATGTTTTGAATAAAAAAATGAATTCCAATAATAAGTTAATAACAGTCGAAAGTGCTGTAAATGCTGATTATGACACCTTGAGAAATTTCTTATTGCCTAACCTGCTGGAAATTTTAAGCAGAAACAAGAGGTATGAATACCCGCAGAATATTTTTGAAATGGGGACTGTATTTGAAGAAGATGAAGCAGAAGTTAAAGAATCTGAAAATTTAGCTGTATTAAAATGCGGGAAAAATATTACATTCACAGAAATAA
>CAZDKM010000013.1:750-14294 GCA_964505985.1 Candidatus Woesearchaeota archaeon | reverse complement strand
ATTGGATGTCTTAATGAATTCATTAGACATAAAATATGAAATAGAAGAGCTCTCACAACCATGGTTTATTGAAGGGAGGGCAGGAGCAATATTGGTTAATAACAAAAAAATTGGAGTTTTAGGTGAAATAAACCCTGAAGTCTTAGTTAACTGGAATTTAGAGATGCCTGCCTCTGCTCTGGAATTAAATATTGGTTGTTTGCAAAATATTTAAAAGAGTATTCTTCATAGCAGTATTATGGAACATGTAAAAAGAGTTGTTGCAGCCTTATCTAATAAAAGATCTTATCCTAATAGGGTAAAAAAAGTTGACATAATCCATACAGCGGTATCATGCATATTCCTCACAGGGAATAATGCTTACAAAATAAATAAACCATTAAATTTAGGGTTCTTAGATTACTCAACGTTAGAAAAAAGAAAAGAAATTTTGCATAAAGAGTTAGAACTAAACAGCATTCTCTGCCCTGATATCTACAAAGAAGTTCTTCCTATAACAGAAGAGGAAGGAGAAATAAAAATAGCAGGAGATGGAAAAGTAATAGAGTATGCCCTAAAGATGAAGGAGTTCCCGCAAGAAGGAATCCTATCAAATTTATTGAAAAAGAATAGTGTAGCAAAAGAAGACTTGACAAAAATTGCAAAAAAAATAGCAAGCTTCCATGACAAAACGCCTAACTCAAAAGAAATAGAGCAGTATGGTTCTTTTAAAGCGGTAAAAGGATTATGGGAGGAAATATTTGCAAATACAGAAAGATTTGTTGATTTAACAATTGAAAATTCTCAGTTTAATTTAATAAAAGACAAAGTAAACAGATTCTTAAAAGATAATAAAGAAATATTTGACAAAAGAGTAAAAGAAAAAAGGATTAGATACAACCACGGAGATTTTCATTCTGCTAATATTTGCATAGCAGATGATATCCATATCTTTGACAGGATAGTATTCAACATGAAGTTTCCCTGCTCAGATACTGCAGCAGAAGTCGCTTTCCTTGCAATGGATTTGGATTTTCACAAAAAACCAAAGTTATCAGGTCATTTCATTGAAGAATACATTAAAGAGACTCAAGATAATGACATTAAATATTTGCTTAATTTCTACAAATGTTTCAGAGCATCCATAAGAGGGGAAATAGCCTGCTTCAAAACAGAGGATAAAAACATACCAGAAGAAGAAAGGCAGGGAGCAGTAAAAGAAGCCAAAGAATACTTTAAGTTATCTGAAGAATATGCCAAGAAACTATAGATTTTTAAGGTTTTTTATACTTAATAAAATATGAAAAGCTACGCAATTGGCCATTTCATTGATGTTGATGGAATCTCATCTCATGTAGTTCTAGGCAGAGCTAATTCCAGAAGAGGAATAGAAACTGTCCACATAGATATCACCTACAAGGATCCCGTAGCTGCACTAAGACAAGCCACTCCAGAAAGGGGGGAAACTGTAAGATTCTTTGATTTTGGTTACAATGATTCTTTAGAAGACCCAGAAGTCTTGGCAGAATTTGGAAGAATTGCCTCAAGAGGGGATCTTGAAATATATGACAACCACACTTCCTGGCCTCAAGAAAGCAGGGTTTACAGATTTGCAAGAAGAATTGTTCTTCCAAGAGAAGGTGATGATTTGGGGACAAGATGCACAGCCCAAATATTACATTGGTTTTTTGGAAGAGGAGATAATGTCTCAGAATTATTATCATGTATCGCTAATACCAGTGATTTCAAGAATAAATCACCATATACTCAGCTCAAAGAATATGTAGAACGGCTAGAACAGGCATTAAAGGGAGCAAATTTAGGTGTATCAAATTTAAACGCTATGGATATGATAAGATATTTCGTGACTCTAAAAATACCAGAAAGATTTTCAGAGAGTCCAGCCTCTAAAGGATTAGAATATTTATTTGAGGGAAGAGAAGCAGAGCCTACTCCTATTCCATTGTCATCTAATTGGTTATTAAAATCACGGGATTTCTGGCCAGCCATTTTTATGGCATCCGAACAAAGTTGTAAATTAGCTATAAAAGGGGCAGAAGATGAATTAATGCGCAATTCTTTTTTAAGAACTGCAAGAACACCATCAGGAACAATCCATATGGTTATAGGATTTGCTCATCAAGCATTATATATGAAGGAGGGCATTAAAGTATTACAAACAGCCCACCCTGGGTTTCCCATATATGCCTGTATTTATGAAGATAGAAGTATAATCTTTTCAAGGGACACAGAGCAAGTGGATTTATCCCACCTAGTAAAAGCATTTAATGGTGGAGGAAGACCAGCAGGTTCTGGTGGACTTATTCCAGAAGAATGGGAATCTGATTCTCAAGCTACTATTATAGATGAAGTTGCAAAAAAAATAGAAAGAACTTTAGCCAATGTACCTTAATTCTTTATTATAATTTATTCCACTCATAAACAAATTCCCCTTTTCTACTAGCTCACTCCCCTTAACAAAATCATCCATGGATATTCTCTTCTTGTTTTCAGTTAAAGCAATCCTTGCAGCATTTAATATGGCATTTCTTATATTCCCTCCAGAAAAATTGAATCTCCTGCTTAATACTCTATAATCAACATCTCTCTCAATCTTCAATCCCCTGCATAATGCCTTCCATATTCTTTCTCTCTCATCATGATCAGGCATATTAAACATGATATGCATGTGTATTCTCCTCTCAAATGCCTTGTCAATATTCTCAGCCAGGTTGGTGGCAAATATTACAACACCATCAAAGCTCTCTAATTCTTTTAATAGAACATTTCTTGTTAAATTGTTTTCAGAATCAGTTGCATTCATTACTGCAGTCCTGTTGGATGCAATGGAGTCCGCCTCATCAAAGAATAATATCGCATTTTTCTTCTTTGCATATTCAAATACCCTTGTTATGTTCTTGCTTGTCTCTCCTATATAACTGTCTACCAGATCAGAGTATCTTGCAACAAATAACTTCTTTCCTATTGTCTTAGCTATTACCTCAGCAGTCAATGTCTTTCCGGTCCCAGGCATCCCTATAAAATTCAAGGCAATTGAATTTGTTCTCAATATTCTCCTCAACCCATAATTCCTAACCATTCTTGAATAGTTTTTTATCTGCTTCACAGCCATCTTAACCTGTTTCTCTCCTTCCCTGCTTAATATTAAATCATTAAATCCTTTCTTTGGTTCAATAACAGAGACTAATCCTGCATAATTAGCCTCATTTTTCTCCGGGTTGAGCTTGTTCCTATAACCCAGCTCCTTCATCTCATCCATCAAGAATTCAAACCTAGTCCTGACTTTGTCATTGAGCAGCTTAACCTGCTTTCTAAGCATAACAACTTCTCTTTCCAGGGGGTTTTTAGTTCTTGCCATTTTCTAAGTAGGAGCATATTACTAAGCTAAAAATATAAAAAATATATAAACCTTATCTCAGTTTATAGAATACCTTTTTAAAATTAACTGCAGAATCTCCATTAAACTCTATTCCTTCCTCTTCTAATAGCTTCTTTTTATTGTCTAAAGCCATTTTAGTCTTCTTTCCCTGAAAACCATACAATTCTCCTTTGGAATTTAACACTCTATAACATGGGGTAGCTCCAGGATCTGGGTTGTCTTTCAATGCTCTTCCAACAGCTCTGTAAGCCCTAGTTCCTAAAGCCTCTGCAATACTTTTGTAAGTACTAACTCTCCCTCTAGGAATTTTTCTGCAAACTTCATATACCTTCTCATTAAAATTCATAAATATTCAATACCGAACATATTTAAAAAAGTTTATGCTTTGTTTAAAATATGAAATACAACTATGAAATCAATGAAGCAGTGGAATTGATAAAAAGGGAAAAAGCTAAATTAGTATGTATTCAAATGCCTGATGGATTAAAAAGGGAAGCAACAAAAATAGCTGATGAATTGGAAAAGAGAACTAATGCTAAAATTTTTATTTGGCTGGATTCATGCTTTGGAGCTTGTGACATTCCGACTGAATTAAAGAATTTAAAAATAGATCTGCTGTTGCAGTTCGGCCATAATAAATGGCCCTTCTGGAAAAATAAAATAATTGAGGTATGAAAATGGAATATGAAACTATAAGATTATCAAAAGATTTAGTAAGGTCAATTAAGGTTATTGTAGATAAAACAAGAATGTTCAAGGATGAAACAGATTTCATTCATCAGGCAATAATAAGAGAAATAAGAAAGTATAAAGAAATATAAGGGGATTAACCCTTATCTTCTTGATTTTCTTCTTGTTGCCTTTCTTCTAGTTCCTGATTTCTTTGTAGTTGATTTTCTTCTTCTTGCTACCATTTTTTCCTCCATTTAATGTTAACTTATGTTCTTATCGACAGAAGTTTCAAAGAACAGATATCACCTCTTTTTCATTTGTGAGATTAATATGTTAACATTTTATTGTTATTTTATGTGATTTATATATATTTAAACGTTTCTATTTTTTAATTTTTGCTTGTAATTAGAATTATTATCCCGTCGGTAAAAATATAAAATTAAAACTTATTGATAAAAATATTATAATACAAAAAAATTAAATTGCAATACAGCCAAAGGTAAAATTTTTAAATACCAAAATAACTAGCTGGGCGTTATGAAAAAGTTGCTGCTGTTTGTTGTTTTATTATTTTTAATTAGCCCTGTATATGCCAATGAGAATGTTAATGTAGAGTTGTATGTCCTAAACCTCGGGAAATTTGATGTAGCGACAGGGGCTTTTACAGCTGATTTCTATCTAGACATGTATTGTAAAGATGGATGTAATACTGGTAATTTTGAATTTATGAACGGCAGATCAACCAGTATAGATAAAATAATCGACGAGCCTAATCAAAAATTCTACAGAATCCAGGCCAGCTTGAATAGTCCTGTTGATCTCAAGGATTTTCCATTTGACAAGCAGAAAATGCAGGTTATTATTGAAGATAAACAAGCTACAACGGATGAAATTCAATATGTTACTAAGAAAGAAACATCCGGTATAGACGATTCAATTGCTTTCACTGGATGGAACATAGATGGATGGGATGCTAAAGTCAGTGATCATTACTACAAAGTATATGACTCCACTTATTCACAGTTTGTTTTTGATATCAACATCTCAAGGATAGCATTAAATGCTTTTATTAAAACATTCCTGCCTGTGTTTTTTATCCTCTTAGTTGTATTATTCAGCTTTTTATTAGATCCTGACAAGATAACCAACAGATTGGCAATAGCTGGCTCAAGCTTGGTAGCTGCAGTAATGTTCCATATCTCAATTTCCAACCAGATTCCGCCCGTAGGGTATTTAACTTTTGCGGATAAGTTCATGTTGTTAACTTACTTCATATTGCTCATGTCTTTTGTGCTTAACATTACCCTAATGGAATTGCTGGAGAAAAAGAAAGTTGAACTCGTTGAAAAAATACATAGAAGAACAGAATATACTATGTTTATTGTAATTCCCTTATTGTATGTATTATTGTTTATTTTATTCTAAAATTAACCGCCGCGACCCGGATTTGAACCGGGATGCCCCGGAGGGCCAAGCTTGCTTGCATATTCCAGGCTTGTGCAATACCAGGTTATGCGATCGCGGCATGAGTAAAATCTATCAAGTATGTTTAAAAATGTTTACTTTTCAACTGTAAATTCCTCTATTTTAGGCTTTAAAATTTTAACAAAATCCTTGCATTTCATTTCAATAGAATTAACAAAGGTTCCTGCGCTGAAATCAATTGTCTTATTATTCAAAACATGTTTATCCATTAATATATTAACATCATTATAATATAAATTCCCAAATGGATGAACACTTCCTACTTCACATCTGGTAATCTCCAAAACTTCCTCTGGATTAGCCAATCTAACATCTTTCGTATTCAATATCTCTCTTAATCTCTTTAATTTTATCTTTCTATCCCCGGCAACCAAGCATAAAACATATTCTTTTTCATGTGTTATTAAAACCAGAGACTTAACACCCTGCGATAAAGGAACATCCCTTTCTTTTGCTGCTTCCTCGGAAGTATGGACTTTTTTATGTTTTATTAATTCATAACTAACTTTATTTTTATTTAAGAATTCCTTAATGTTGTCTAACTCTTTCTGGCTCATCAGTCACATCCCCAAGAGTCTTATTATTTAATGGCCTGTTAGGTAACTCCCTGCTCTCTAATCTTCTTGAATGCACTAACCCATGTGAAAGCTCGCTTAATGGATCATCTTCCCCATCTTTACCAGCATATAATTCAACAAAAGACATAGGGTTTCTAAAATATTCACTTAAAAATAATCTAACTTTTTTGAATAAGGAATGATACATTTTAATCCTTCTTGAATTTGCTGACTTCTTGCAATAAGTCAATATGGCCCATGAAATTGGCTCTGCAGCAGTATCTCTTTAGTCCTAATTTGTTCAAAGTTTCCTTGACATTTTTCTTTCTGTTGTCAGTTTCCTCAACAAATTGTTTCCACAAATGAGCAATTGGTTTTCCGCATGATTTGCATCTAACTGGTATTATCATTTTTTATCCATCCATTTAACGATACGATTTTTGTCTCTTAGCTCTAGCCTTAGAATCATTAGGTTTATAAGTTTCCTTAAACCTTACATCCGCAACCAACAATCCTCGGTCATAGTCCAGAAATGATTTCTCTAGCTTCTTGCTTGCTGTATATCCCACTAAAGCTCTTGCAATAGCTAATCTTGAAGCCTCTGCCTGTCCTAACCATCCTCCACCATTAACATCAACATTTATCTTGATTTTTTTTATTATTTCATCCCCTGCTATTGCTAAAGGCTCTTTTATCTTTTCTCTTGCTAATAAATTAGAATAATTATTCAATAAAATGCTGTTAATCCTCACCTGCCCCTTCCCTTCCTCTACTGTTGCTCTGGCTATAGCAGCTTTTCTTTTTCCTGAAGCATGAAATAGTTTCTTTGCCATTATATCTTTTTACCCCACATGATTCTGCATAATTCACCAACAGTTATAAAACTTGTCCTTTTATTCTCCAGATGAGCCTCATTTAATGATTCTATCTTTTTATTCTTGAATTCATCAGGAACGCCTAAGTAGCACATTACATTCTTAAAAGCAATCTTTCCCCTTGGTGTTTTGTATGGAAGCATTCCTCTTACTACCCTCCTCACAAATCTATCAGGCATCTTCTGATAAAAAGGACCCTTGCTCACGCTTCCAATTTCTTCTCTTGTTTTATATTCATTCATTATCATCTCTCTTTTTCCAGTTATCACAACATTCTCGCAATTGACTACATCTATCTTCTCTCCCCTCATAGCCTGCTTAGCTACATAGCTTGCTAATCTTCCCAAAACTAAGTCTTCTCCATTAAGTATCATTTTAACCTATTATCCTCACTTTGCTTCCCTTTGGATTTTCCTTCATTAGCTCATTAATAGAAATTGCTTCCCCTGTTTTGTTTATTTTTTCTTTTGCTTTCTCAGAAAATTGATAAGCTGCAATTGTTAGTCTCTTTGTCAAATCCCCGTCAGATAATACTTTCCCAGGAACCAATGCTATCTCATTTTCTCTTGTATACCTGTTAATTCTTGTTATATTAACAGCTCTCCTTATTCTTGTAGGTCTCTCTAAATCACTTGCCACTCTCTTCCATAATTTAATATTCTCCTTGCTGCCCAAAATTTTTAAGTCTCTTATCAAATTCTGCAAGGCTAAAGTAGTAGGTCCTGTTCTCTTTACCATTCTTTAAAAGCTGAAAATCTGGGTTTAAAAAGATTACTATTCTTATAGCTTTGCACATAAACTAAATTCTGCACATAAATAAAAGTGATTTGCACATAATAACTTTGCACCATAACCCTATTCTGCACCAAAACTTAGCAAATGACCGTAAAGTAACTATTATGACTCATTTAACAATTATAACAAAAAGTGGAATAAAATGGAAAATATGGCATCTTTTTTAAATACATTCGTATATAAATATAATAACTTGGGATGCAGGAGAAACTTGATTCTATTAAGTTTCTATCACAATCCAAACCTGCATCCCTTGATGATTATAGTGTGGAGGACTCGGGAATTGAACCCAAAAACGTCAGACTCTGAACCTGCGATTGCTAACCTGCGTCCCCCATTATTATTAAACATAATCTAATAATTCTTTTACTTTATCCTTACCATATCTTTTTACTAACTCCCCAAAAGGAAGATTCTTTATTTGATGAACAAATTTAAACCTATCAATTATATCTTCAGATGTCATTGGCTGACCCCCACCTCCCCCGCCTCCAGAAGGACGATTAATTCTAGAAATCTTACTTCCTTGTTTTATTCTTACTCCATGAAATGCCTCCAAATATCTCTTAGTAACAGAGCTTACAATTCTTCTATTCGTTCCTTTAGGTAATAATGTTGAAAATCTTTCAATTAGATATTTATAGTCTTTAATTAATGGATTCTCTTGATAAATTTCACTAAAAATGGGGATTTTCATACATAAATCCTTTAGAAATTCTTTTGGAGGCATATTATCTTCTCCACAAAGACTTAGCAACTCTGAACCTTTGCCAGAAATAGTTAAACCGTATCCATTATTTACTAATTCTAAAATCTTTAAATCTTTTAATGTATTGTAAACTAATCCATTGCTATAGCCCGTAAGTTTCTTCAGTTCATTATAAGTAGCATTCGGTTTCTCTTTTATGGCTCTAAGTAAGGGTGCATAATTTTTGAAGACAACAAAAATTATATTTTCTCTAAATTCATCTTTTGATAAAGGTTTCATGTTTCTATCACACATCCAACATATCTAAAATGAAACTTATTTATAAAGGTTGTTGTTTGAGGAACACAGTCCATAAATCCTACACAGAATACAAATTTCCTTTTTGAGTTTCTTTATGATAATAAAATAGGGTTATCTCTACATCCCTTACAGGAACATTTAATTCTTTAGCAAATTTTCTTATCTTCTCAAGATATTCTTCCCAATTTTCTAAGCTAAAATTATTTCCTTCTGGATTACCTCTAACCACCCTATATTTGTAAAGAAGTTTCCATGCCCTTATATCTATAACGCCATAATTATCTGGGTCTAATATTGTTAATATTGCTGAGGCAGTAGGTATTTCTATTCCTTTTAGGTTTTTGAGTAATTTAATTTTTAATATTTCAGAATCTGTAGATAAAACCTGTTTAGTTACAGAGATAATCTCTTCTTCAGGATTATTCAAATATAGTTTTTTTGGTCTTGGGCTTTTCCACATACAAATATTAACAAATTCTTCTTTTGTTAAATATCCTCTTTCTTTTACATTTTTCATCTTATTTATCAATTCTATAGATTTCGAATCTTTATTATTCCCCAAGTTATCCTTAATCAATTCAATAATGCTAGAATATTCTTTTTCCTCAGAGTTTTCAAAAGGAACTTTTAAACTTCCATCTTCATTAAATTCCATTTTCCATCCTGAATTCTTTCCATGAATTAGCCATTAGTGTTTTTCCCAATATTCCTTACATTCACTACAATATGATTCAAAGTATTTTTCTGGATTATTTTTTGAAAGACTTTTTCCACACCTTAGACATCTAATGTATAAGCATTCACAGAAGCGTTCTTTCCACTGTTTATCTGTCAACTGGTGCTTTAGTCTGATACATTCATAACCTCCTCCATTAATTTCTTTTCCACACCATTTACAAGTACCATCTCTCCTTATATTGTCATTTAGATATCCTTTCATCTCACTCTTAACCTATTAGTAACACAGTCCATAAAGTAAATAGTTGTCTATAAACCTTTCTTTTGTCTATAAAGTGTCCATAAATTCACCCCTTGACCCAAGTTACATATATTAGAGTCGCAAGTAAAACCAAGTTTACCACTTGCAAAACAATTATTATCTTGTCGTGTAGTTCTTGAGCTTTGTTATGCAACTTCTGACTTTTAGCAGATTCAGCTGTATAATAAGCTGTGATGGTATCTCTCTGATTAGAGTCCATTATTTCTGGATATTTTTTTGATATATCTTGCCACCTTTTGGCGATTGTATCTTCTGTTAGTTCCATACTACCCCATCCTACTCCACATAATCACAGAAGCAACTATTAAGCCTAAACCTATCCACTTACAATAGAATCTCCAATTAGTTGGTGGGTTGGGTATCATTCTAATCTTTCTTCTCTAAAGTAATAGACCTCGCATTTTTATACATCTCCTCTTCATCTTTAGGGGGTGCTACTTTTCTTGAATCAAAATCCCATCCTCTTATTTTCCAACCTTGATTGAGGAGTTCAGATATTATTTGTTTTACATCCTTCCTGAAGATTGGGTCTACTATTTCACTATAAATTCCTCTATCCTTTCTTGTTTTTTGTTCATCCCAATATTTTAAATCCTCCTCCGTTAATTGTTTTTCTTGTATCTCTAAAATCTTAACTACCATTTTTCACCCCCTTACACCACTCACAACCTTGTTCAGGACATTTCCCACCAACCAATTCAAGAGCCTTGCTAAACATCTGCTCTGCATTACCAACATCAATACCTCTCTTAACCAATTCAGTATCAAAAATAACTTCTCCTGTTTCTGTGACTTCTTTGGGAACATAAAACAGCAGAAAAGCATAATCCTCTGTTTCATACTTATTCTTTCTCAACAGCAGATTGTAAATATCTAGTTGATTCTGATAATAATCTGATGCCTCATCTATATCTTTTATTGGAAATCCCTTTGTCTTGTAATCCAGAACAATCAGCTTTTTTCCCTTTACCAAGATATTGTCCACTGCTCCGAAAAATATATTGCTTTCTTCATCAGTCCATCTTATTCCCTTGAAATTATTTCTCCATTCTTTAAGTAGGTCTTTATTATCAAACAGTTTTAGTCCTCTGCAATCTTGATTTTCACACAGCTCTGGAGGAAGTTCTCCTTTTTCCATGAACCTGTCAAAGTGAGCCTTGATTATCTTATCCATTCCATTAGGCAGTTGTGGGAATATTGAAGGCGGTCTTTTCCAGACCTTGTGCTGAGTAAGCCAGAAGCATCTAGGACATTCATTCATTAAACTTAATCCTGAAGGAGATAATTTAAACATCTTGAAAGATATATAGAAAAAAAGTGTTTTAAACGTTTTGGTAGTTTATGTGCAATTATTTATAAAGGATTGCACATGAATAAAATCTATGCCTTCAAACATACAAAAACTATTAAAAGGAAAAGATGAAGAAGTAGACTACTCTTCTTTAATAAAGAAATACCCTTGGATAGTTCAAAAGAATCAGAAATGTATACTAAGTCCAGATAGTGATGGATTATTATGCGGTTTATTTATGTCTCATTATCTCGGCTGGCAAATCAAAGGATTCTATGATGGGAAGGTTATGATTTTAGAGGAAGGTGTCTCTGCTAAGGATTGTATTTTTCTTGATATGGAAATCTTTAGAAGTCATATTAGAAGTTTTGGGCACCATATGGTTTTGTATAATAAAAATGATAAACCAAGTTTATGGAATAATTTCGAAAATTGTATACAGCCAAACAATATGAGAGATTATGATAAAATTCATAATTTTCGACTTAAATATCCGTTAGCGACTATTCATATGTTGATTGGAATACTAAGTCATCAAATGAAGGTTGAACTCTCTGATGATGCAATAGCAGCTTTATTTTTTACTGATGGTACATTTAATGTGTTATTTAGCTATCCTGAAAATGTTTTGAATTGGTTAAAATATCTTAAAGTCGAAGAAAGTCCGTTGAAAAATATTTTCCTAAGTGAAAAATATTCAGTTTATAATTTAATGTTGGAGATGAATAAATTCTTTAGACATAGAGATAAAATAAATATACCTAGGGAAAGAGGAGATAGATTAAGAATTTCTTTAAAAGATGGTTCTCCTTTTAATTTAGAAAAGGATGAAAAAACTTATTCCTTGTCAGAAAGTGCGGTTCAAAGAATAAAGAAATTTATTGGTATACTTTCTAGTTTTACAGGATGGAATTTTAAAGAGGAAAATTGGTTATGGAACAACTTTAGATTATATAAGTTTACTAAATCCCAATTTACCTCGAGGCAAGGGGCTGGTTTTAACAACTCAACATATATGGAGGTAATAAACAAAAATCCCTTATCTTGGGCAATTACTTCAGGCACTACTATAGAATACACATTAGAAGAACCAGATTCTATTGATTAGAATAATTTAGTAAACTTTCCCCCCTATTTTTTACAATTTCTAGGTTAGTACTAAAAGTGTCTACACGTTCATTTGCTATTTTTACATATTCCTTACTTATATCGAACCCTAGGAACTTTCTTCCTAGCACCTTAGCAGCAACAGCTGTAGAACCACTACCCATCATTGGGTCTAAAACGATTCCATCTTTCGGACAGAAACACTGGATAAAATCAAAAGGAATTTTATCTGGGAATGGTGCAGGATGTTGTCTTTTTAATTTATCTTTATCTCCTGCCATCAAGTACTCCCATATTGTTCCTCTACATTTCATCATATTGATGGGGCGAGTAACAGTATTGGTAGTGGTACCATCAGTTTTTCTATTACCACTACCAGTCATCATCTTTCCTCCATGTTTGGATGGTATTTTTAACAGTTCTTTATCAAAATATTTAGGTTTTTCTCCTTTCAAGAAGATGGGCATGTACTCATGGTCTACCCTAAACCTACTTTTCCACCACCCTCCCTCTGTACCATGTTTTCTATATATCACTGTTTCAAATAGCTTAAATCCAAAACTATCCACCCAATCTAAGATGGTTCTAAAAGAAGTTAATGATTTAGCAAAGTCTTTTGTTTGGTCTTGTATAACCATTACTGCTATACCTCCTTGTTTTAGAACACGAAATATCCCCTTACCTAATTCATGTAAGTCCAAGCTGTAACCATTATAATCTCTTAGATTATCATACGGTGGTGAAGTAATAATTAAATCTATAGAATTTTCTGGTAGTTTGTTTAACCCATCTACAAAATCAATAATATAAGTCCTATTTAACTGAAATCCGCCGATTGTCTTTTCATTACCTTCCAATTTATTTCACCCTATATATATAGATTCTATCTTTTTTCTTAAATTCAATTTCTCCTCTTTCTCTCATTTTTTTCAATCTTAATCTTGTTGACCTTATTCCTACTTTAGTAGTTTTGGCAATATCCTGTGCATTTAGCCAAATTCTCTTTTTGTTCAATAATCTAAAAATATCGTCTTGTCCCATTCTACACTAATTCTTTAATCGCTGTATTCGGCTCTTTTAAGACATAAATCTTTTTACGTTTATCGTTTTTATCTCTGTCAATCCGAACCCATCCAGCTTTGTTTAAATCTGAGAAAAATACACTTAGTATATGTCTGTCTTTTTCCTTTAAAACCGTAATTGCTTGTTCATTAGTAAATTCTTTAGTTCCAAATTTCTTCCAGAGAATAGCATATTTCAATAATTCCCACCTAGGTATATGATTGGTCATTTTACTTATGTAAGTTATCTATGTATTTAAATATTTCCTTTGCTCTATAAGAAATATTTATATACTTACTGGCTATAACTATA
>CAZDKM010000013.1:0-740 GCA_964505985.1 Candidatus Woesearchaeota archaeon | reverse complement strand
AAGGATAAAGTTTTATTAAGTGGAACTTCTTTAGAAGAATTTAAAGACAATTCTTTGATTTTATTTGGGCTGTACAAAATGGGGTTACTTTAAGTTAAATAAGGTTCTTATTTTTGATATATGTTCATCTTCTTTGAAAACACTAGAATAGATTTTTAGTAATTTTGGGAAGAAAAATTTTATTTCATCTAGATGAATTCCCACATCAGACATACTTTTTTCTATTCTTCTTGCTCCTGCCTTTTTTCTGAAACTACCTTTGGAAATCTTATCTTGTGCCTCCTTGAGTTTTTCAGCAAATAAATTTATTAGAGAAATCCCATATAGGTGGGCATAAGTTAATTCTAAAAATTCACACATACTCCCTTTAATTATTTTATTATCAATTATTGCCCTATTTGCTAAACTTGAACAGGATTTTGATGAAAAATATTCCTCAAAAATCTTTTTTTCATCCTGTGTAGGAGATTTCTTAAGATTTTTTTCAAAATAACTAAAGAATAAATCAGTTATTTTGTTGTAATTTAATGAATAATATTTAGATTTGTCCTTTTCATCAGAAAGAGAAATTATTCCTTTTTCCTCTAAGAATCTACATGATTTTCTAAACTGTTTCTGGCTTAGTTGCTTTCCACTCAGTTTAGCCAGTTTATAGGGACTGACTTTTTCCTTGTTTAAAAGACTAAGTATTATTTCTACGTTATAAATTGAGATCGGAAGAGCGTCGTGTAGGGAAAGAG
>CAZDKM010000012.1:0-15677 GCA_964505985.1 Candidatus Woesearchaeota archaeon | reverse complement strand
TTTTTCCACAGTATTTTTCATTGTTTACAATCCATTCTTCCTGGCCCCATTCTTTTGGGACTACCTTGATATTCGAGTTGAAAGATGCTTCTAATTCTTCTTTACTGACAGCTTCTACTCCTGGTTTGCTTATTACTATTCCTGCTGCTCTATCTGCTAATTCTACTGCTTGTCTTAAATTATAATTTGATAACAATGCCAAGGTTAGAACTGCCATAACTGTATCTCCTGCTCCTGCAACATCATAAACCTCCTTTACATTAGCTTGAATATGGGAGAAATGATTATCCCTATCAAACACTGAAAACCCTTCTGCTCCTTTTGTAATCACTATGTTTGAATTTAATTTTTGGACAAGTTTTTTCCCTGCTTCTTCAATGTTCTCAGTTAAAGTCATCTCTATGGCTTCTTTCTTATTTGGCTTTAATAAGTCAACATTTTTGTAGAACTCGAAATTAATTGGCTTGCAATCAGCAGTTATTAGTTTATTATTTTCTTTCGCTAAATTTATTAATGATTTAACTAAATTTTCCGTCAATGTTCCTTTTGCATAATCACACAGGATAACTGCATCAATCTCATTTATTTTTTGTTTTATTAATAAAAATAATTTCTGCTCATCTTCTCTAATAATAGGTTTAGTATCCTCGTAATCTATTCTTAGCATATGCTGATGATACAATAAATGCTGTCTTGCTAATCCCCTAATTTTTTGTATTGTCGGTTTTGAAGTCTTTATTATGCATGATGTGTCGATGTTATTCTTTTCAAGTTCATTAAATAAAATTTTTTGTGCTTCGTCATTTCCAACAACCCCTGATAAATATACCTTTGCACCTAATGAAGAAATATTGTTTGCTAGATTAGCTGCTCCTCCTGGATTATATGATTCTCTTTCTGCTTTTAAAATAGGAACTGGCGCTTCAGGGGATAGTCTTGCTACAGTACCGTGGATGTGTTTATCTAACATAATATCCCCAACTACCAAAATCTTCTTTCCTGAAAACCCTTCCAGCACCTCTGAGACGTTCATAAAGATATTTCTATAGGAAATCTATTTAAAATTAACCAGAAAGCTGTTTTACAGCTTCTAATACACATTCTACATCTATAGAATTAACCAATTCTTCAATATACCTGTCATCCATGAAATGATCTTCCAATAATGGAGAATTTATCTTTCTCAAGAAGCCATAATCCTCAACCTGCCAGGATGGAGTGCAAAAGAATAAGGCAACAGTCTTTTTCTTCAACCCAATAGCCAAATGCAAGGCCAGGCTATCCCCTGTAATTATAACATCGCAGTTATTTAAAACACCAATAAACTCTCTTACTGAGTTATTAGTATCGTTCTTCATCACTTTTATCCTGCCTACTTCTTCTTCTATGTTTTTAATCAATTCAATCTCTCTTTTCCCTCCAAGCAAGATAATATTATAACTGGTACTTAACTTTTTAATTAAATCAATTATCTTGGAGGGATGCCATGCTTTTGAGGGCCATCTCCCAGCACTTCCAACATTTATGCCAACAACTTTCTTGTCTCTTTCTGTAACGATTTTTTTGCCATAGTCATCTTCCCAACCCTCTAAATTCAAAACATAATCCTCTTTATTATATTTTAGTTCAGAAATATCAAACATCATTCTCTGGTATGTCTTCCTAAATTCCTTGTTTAATTTATTTGAAAATGCAGTTTCTAAGTACTCAACAGCAGATTCATTGAAAGGAGAAGGATGACCATCTTCATCAAAATAATAGCCATATTTTTCCTCTGCTTTGACCATATTTGCAACTAAGGTGATAGGTGGTGAAATCTCTAAACTTAATAATACATCAAATCTTTCCCAGTTTAACAATAAAGCAGTTTCAGGATTATAAGCCAAGATTCTATCAATGTCTGGATTATTGTATAATATCTCTTTACTGTTGTCTTCCACAACCCATGTTATGTGGGAGTTCCTCCCATATTTCTTCTTTAAAGCAGATAACAAGCTTGTAGTCCTAACTACATCACCCATGGCCCCAAGCTTCAAGATTAATATTTTCTTTCCTATTTTCTCATAAAATCCGCACTCAGAGCAGTCTTTGTAATCCTCAGCAGTCATTATCTCGCATGAGTATATCCCATTAAATTCCCTGCAATCCCTGTTCCATTGGTGTTTCATGCTTTAAAAGTAAATGATAATACTTTTAAAATTAATTATTCAAGTTAAGATATGGCAAAAATCTATGTGGCGGGTAAATTATGGGACTTAGAGGATAGGGAGAAGGTGGAAGAGATAGATAAATTATGCAGGGATTTAGGCCATAAAACCTTCCTTCCCCATAGGGATGCAGGCATTTACGAAGAAGGCATGAATCCTGAGCCAATCTTCAAAAAAGACAGAGACATGATAGACTGGTGCAACGTTATGGTGGTTTTATTGGACTGGCAGGGTATCAGCTCAGGAACTGCGTGGGAATTAGGCTACGCCCATGCTAAGAACAAGCCAGTTATCGGAATAGTAGAAGATAAAGAAACTTTAACTAAAAAATTCAGAATATGTGTAATGTGCTTCAATCCCTCTGTTAAATTAATTGAAGGTTCATATGAATTAAAGAGAGAATTAAAAAAATTAGTCTAAAGTCCTAGTAGACTCAACCTCTAAGCTTTCCCTCCACCCATCAGTATATTCCCTTTTCTTAAAATATAATTCATAATGCAAAGAAAGCCACATCCCCACTCTTGCAGGAAATAAGTTTAAAGTCCATAAAAATTCTTTCAAGTTTTTAGGATAGGAGAATACCCCCCCTAATCCAATTAATCCACCAATAACTTCTCCAGAAAAAGATTTGACTTTTGGAAAATCCTTGACATATTTTGTTAGCTTTGTATGTGCATCAGCTGCTCTCTTCTTCTGCTTCATCCAGTCTTTCATATTGGTAGGCCATTTAACATAAACCTTGGCATCCTCAGCATAGCCAATCATATATCCCTGATTGTAAATGTAATAAGGTATTATAGTATCTTCTGCAACATCTGTCGGAATCTCTCTTATTATGCCGTTTCTAAAGGCAAATAAATAACCAGATGTTTCTAAAAATTTTTCTTGTTTATACCTTCTTTTTCTTGAAATTTCATGGGCTCCAACATCGCATAAGAAATGGCTCCAATAGCCATACATGCCATTCCTGTTGTTTATGGAAACAGGCCTTCCAGAGACACATCCAATATGGGGTTTTTTGAATTCATTTAAAATCGCATTTACAGAATTCTCAAAAACATAAACATCAGCATCAGTTGAGATTATTATATCATCCTTATTTGTAGACCATATCTCTTTAAAGATTAAATTCAAAGCATTGCTCTTCCCTTTTCCAGGGTCTTCAAAATACCTGATTCTTTTGTCATTTGGAAACTTTTCTTCAATCATCCATTTTGTCTCTGTAAATGGGTCTGAAACTATAATCTCAAAGTCCTCCTTAATATTTTGCTTCAAAAATGCATTTATAGCTCTCTCTGTAGAATTAACCTCTCCGTAAGCAGCAATGATAATATGGATCATACATTCTATAAAAAAGAAAATTTTATTAAACCTTAGAAAAGGATAGTCTTAAATAGAAATTCTTACATATCTTACTAGTAAGAGGAGACTAATATGAAATCAGAAATAAAAGAAATAAGAACTGTAACAATTACAAGTAAAGGCCAGATATGTATTCCAAATATAGCAAGAAATATAGCGGGATTTAAAGAAGGGACTAAAATAAGTGTGGTAGTTTATACAGACAGGGTTGAGCTAAGACCCTTAAAAAAAGAAAAAATGAATGAAGCCCTATTATGCATGTTGGCGAGTGAAGAGGCACTAGCTAAAAATTGGTTATCAAAAGAGGACGAAGAAGCATGGAAAGATTTGTAAAAGGAGACGTTGTTGTTCTGCCATTTCCATATACTGATTTTTCGAGTGTAAAAAAAAGACCCGCTGTGGTAATTGCAACACTCAAGGGAAATAATATTATTCTTGCTCAAATTACTACGAATCAAAGAAATGACGAAGATTTAATTGGTTTAACAAAAAAAGAATTTACTTCTGGTTTCTTGAATTCTGATAGTTTCATTATGGCTTCTCTTATCTTTACAGCAGATAGTTCAAGAGTAGATTATAAAGCAGGAAAAATAAAACAAGAAAAAATTAAAGAAGTTGAAAAGAAATTATGTGAAATATTTACAAGATAAATTTTATTGAAGGACTATTTCATCCTCAGAGAGCACAATAAAGACCTTTTTCTCATTATCCTCATTCAAAGCTTCTATCCTACACTTAGCTTTCCCATGCTTGGCTATCTTAGAAACCTCAACTTTCTCAACAGTTAGATTTTGTCTGTCAAAGTTGATTTTATCCCCTTTCTTCAAATCCTTGGCTAATGTCATACTATTGTTCTATAAACTGGTTTTATAAGTTTTATTATGTTGGAGTTTATATGGGTTGGAACACTGCAGATAGACCAGGATATATGGGAGATGCTAGAGATAGATTATACTCTAAGTGGGATCAAGAATATGGGGAAGGAAGCTGGAGAATTGCGTATGAATGGGGGGCTCTTATTTTACCAAGAGAATTAGGGTTGCAGATATACGAAGATGCATATGTTAGGTTCTTTGAAGATAATCCAGCCAAATTAGACTGGCTAGTTAGGAATTTTTCAGATGTTTGGGATACAGCAGAAAAAGCACAAGAATTCCAAAGAAGGCTTACTGAGGAATTTGGAGAATGAAAAACGCTCTAATTGTCATAAGCGGAGGATTAGACAGCACAGTAACAGCATATTATGTAAAAAACAGACTAAATTATGATATATTAAAATTTTTATTTTTTGATTACAATCAAAGAGCATTAAAAGAAGAAGAAACAGCAGTAAAAAAAATAGCTGATGAATTGAATGCAGATTTTAAAAAAATAACATTGCCTTGGTTGGGGGAACTAAGCACAGCTGTAATAAACAAAAACAAAAAAATTCCAAAAATAACAGAAAAAGATTTAGAAGATGAAAACAAAGACTTAACTCCCTGGTGGGTTCCCTGCAGAAATTCAATTTTCTTAATCAGCGCTTTAGCATATGCCGAATCAGAATTCATAAAAAACAAAGAAATATATGATATTTTCATTGGATTAATTAATGAAGGCAGGGTCCATATGAAAGACACAACAAAAGAATTCATAGAATCAATAAATAATCTACAAAAACATGCAACAAACAATGGAAATTTTAAAATTCTAGCTCCTTTAATAGATAAAGATAAAACAGAAATAATAAAGCTAGGAAAAGAATTAAATATCCCATTTGAATTAACTTATTCCTGCTACATTGAAGGCAAAAATCATTGTGGCAAATGCTTAAACTGCATGTTAAGAAAAAAAGCGTTCTATTGGGCAGGAATTTCAGATCCTACTCGTTATCAATAGCATCCTGATAAGCTTTCATATACCTCTTCTCTATAATATCCCATGAGTAATTTTTAGCTTTAATCTTGTTATTCTCAGAAAGCTTATTTGCTAACTTTTTATCATCTAAAACTTGCAGTATTTTTTTCTTCAAGTTCTTAATATCCCCATACTCAACCAGAAACCCATTTTCTCCATCTTTCAATTCATAAGGTATCCCATTAACTGGGGAGGCTATTACTGGTAATCCAGAAGCATAAGCCTCAAACAATGTCAGTGGTAATCCCTCTCTATAGCTTGGTAGAACATAAACATCTGCTGCCTGATACATCTCCGCTATTTTTCTCTTGTCTCTTATTGGTGCTAATACTTGAATATTTTTTTCATTCTTTGTTATTTCAATAACTTCCTCCTTCTTCCCTTCATCAGGCCCAATAAACAAGAAATAAACATCTTTTCTTTCCTTTAAGATCTCCAATGCAGTTTTAGCTAATACCTCAGGCCCTTTAGTAGGATTTAACCTTCCAAAGAATAAAACTAATCCACCTTTAATCCCTAAATTTTTTTTAAAATTATTTGGAATTACTTTCTTGTACAATATAGGATCCATGCCATTAGGTATTATCTCTATTTTGCTTTTATCAACATACTTAGATAAAAAGGTATCAACCTCCCAGGGTGTTATAGAAACAACTTTATCAATTAAATTAAAAGACAGTTTATTCAAGATAATTTCATTCAAAAACAAGAAGGGCTTCAATATTCTGGGCCTGAAAGCATCTGTCCATGGGCAATGTGTTGTATGTATATGTTTAGATTTTTTAAATCTAGAAACCAAACCAGAGATTAAGATATACAAATGTCCTGAGACATGGGAGTGGATAATGTCAAACTTGTAACTTGGCAGTTTCCATAAGAGTGAGGGCCAGATAAATGTAGACAGAGAAAGTCTAAACCAATAAGGATATCTATGCACCCTAACTCCATTAATCACCTCTTCTTTTTTCTCAATTCTTTTGTATTTATCAGAATCACAGCAGAATATATGAACCTCATGCCCATCTTTAACTTGCCTTTCAGCTAACTCCTGCATTACCTGCTCTACACCACCAAAAGTAGGAGAATAAAACATGTTGATATGGGCGATTTTCATAAAAAAGTAATAAAAAGAACTCTTTTAAAGATTGTTAAAAAGAAAAAAACATTAAGTGTTTACACAAGCTCCATTCTTACACTCACCAGGGCATTCTAAGTAAACACTATCTATCTTATATTCATCAGCGCAATAGTATTCTCTCACAAAGCATTTATCCTTTGTAGAAATAAACTTTGTAGAATCGCAAGAATTCACTGGGAACATTGTTGCATTATATGGTGCAAGTATACACCTATCCTTTCCTGTATTCCTCTTCCCTTTTAAGGTATAAGTTACTATACTGCTTTCAAAACGGCTAGTCGCGGATGTAGCATTAAAAGGGGCATCAGGGTCAACACATTTTATGCTTCTATCTAAATACTTCTGTTGAGAAGGAGTAGGTCTGCCCACAGCATCTTCGCTACAAGCAAAAACTAATAAGGATATTGAAATTAAAAGTCCAAAAAAGATTAAGCTGCTTTTCTTCATAGTATTTTTAAAGTTCATTCATATATATATATTCCGTTATTCCTTACTCATTACATCAACCATCTTCTTAGCCTGGTTTAATACATTAAACTTCTCTATTATTAACTCTCTTCCTTTCTTGCTTAATTCTTCCCTAAGATTTTTGTCTTCTATCAGTTTTTTTAATTTTTGAGTAAATTCCTCAGTATTATCACATGTAAACAATAACCCATATCCTCCATCTCCCAATACCTCTCTTGTTCCAGGTAAATCATGAACAACTACAGGAATTCCAGAAGCTAAATATTCATAAAGTTTAGTAGTACCAACATATCTTGTTATTAATGTATTAGAATAAACCAATACAGCAATATCCGCTAATGACAGGTGAATGTGAATTATCTTAAAAGGGGCCCATCCAGTAAAAACAAACACTTCTTCTAATCCTTCTTGCTTGACTTTCTCCTTTACATTTAGCAAATATCCCCCATCCCCAACTATAAGGAATCTCACATTTTTATTCTGCTCATAGAGTTTTTTTCCAGCCTCCACAATCATGTCCAAATTATCATGCTTCTCAATCCCGCCTATAAACGTTATTACTATCTTATCCTTAAGGTTGTATTTTGCAACAAGCTCAGCATTTTTTCCCATAGGTTTAAACACTTCAGGATTAGCGCCTTCATGCACAACAATTATATCCTCCTTTTTCTTTTCAGAAATCCCCATAATAGCATTCCTAAATGAGTTGCTGACTGTAAAGACTTTGTCTGCGCTATTAATGACAGAAATTTCCATCTTTCTTATTTTATTTATAACTAAACTTTCTCTATCAAATCCCATCTTCATCCTAAATATATCATGGAAGAAATCAGTCATATCAAAGAAGAATTTAATATTTTTATCCTTCAAGGCTTTCATTGTGGGATACCCAGAAAGTAAGTTATAAGCATAAACTATCTCAGGTTTAATCTCCTCAATTGCTTTTTCTATCTTCCCTTTAGCAGTCAAAAAGAACATAACATATCTTGCCATCTTGAAATTGGAAAATCTCTTTGTGTCAACTGGAAAATCATAGAGGTGTATCTTATCCCCATAAATCTTCCTTAACGCTTCCTCAGAGCTTCCAGAGCACATTAAATGCACTTCTTCATCTCTATTTAGCAGCTCTTTTATTAAATATGCCAGCCTAACGTGGTCTGAATCAGTATTTGTAATAATTAAAAACCTCATATTTATCTTAACCTAGGAAAATAATAAAAAGACTTGTATTTCGGCTTTTTTTAGCAATAAGGTTAAAAAGTTTTTCTCTATTCTATCAGTCAGGATGGCAAAAATCCTAATTACAGGGTGTGAAGGTACTTTAGGCGTCCCTTTAAGGAGGGAATTGCTAAAAAGAGGCCACGAGGTATGGGGTGTTGATCTGCAGCATGCTCGTCATCAAAACTACTTTAGGGCTGATGTAGCTAATTTTAGGCAGTTAAGCAGGCCTTTCAAGCACCATAAATTTGATTATGTCTACCATCTCGCAGCAGAATTCGGCAGAATTAACGGAGAAGAATACTATGATACTTTATGGAGAACAAATGCTGTAGGAATGAGGAATATTATTGAACTGCAAAAAGAAAACAATTTCAAACTAATTTTTGCTAGCTCTTCTGAAGTTTATGGAGAGCAGCAGCATTTTCCAATAATGAGTGAGGATATTATGGAAAAATATCCAGTAGTACAGCATAATGATTATGCTATAACAAAATGGGTTAATGAGATGCAGATCATGAATTCAGTAAAGAAGCATAACCTAGATACAATGAGGCTAAGATTTTTCAATGCTTATGGTCCTGGAGAATTCTACCACAACTACAGAAGCGTTGTTTGTTTATTCTGTTACAGGGCTCTGCATAAGCTGCCTTATCAGGTCTACAAAGGATATAACAGGGTTTTTATGTATATTGATGATTTCACCCCTACTTTAGCAAATGCGGCAGATAATTTCAAATCAGGAGAGGTGATTAATATTGGGGGCACAGAATATAAAAGCGTGGAGGAGATGAGTAACATAATCTTAAACTACCTGGGGATAGACGATTCATTGGTTGAATACTTGCCTGAGGACAAGCACAATGTTGTTAATAAGAGGCCAAGCATAGAAAAAGCTAAAACATTATTAGGGCATAATCCTGTAATCCTGTGAAAAGAGGGAATTCCTCTTACCTTAGAATGGATGAAGCAGGTTTACAAGGACACAATAAAGGTTAAATAGATTTCTTATTAAGTTTCTTTATGAAAATTATAAGTGTTGTAGGCACAAGGCCGAACTTTGTTAAAATAGCATCTTTTGCTAAAGAGGTTTCTAAACATAAAGGAATAACCCATATCTTAGTCCATACAGGCCAGCACTATGATGAAAAAATGTCTGGTTCATTTTTCAAGGAATTAGAAATTCCAGAGCCGGATATTAATCTTAGTATAGGTTCAGGGAGTCATGCAGAGCAGACAGGAAGGATTATGATAGAATTTGAAAAAGTGCTGATAAAAGAAAACCCAGATTTAGTTATAGTGGTAGGAGATGTAAACTCAACTTTAGCCTGTGCCTTGACCGCATCTAAATTAGGGATAAAAGTAGCGCATATTGAATCAGGATTAAGAAGCTTTGACAGATCAATGCCAGAAGAGATAAACAGGATATTAACAGACCAAATTTCAGATTATTTATTTATAACTGAAAGAGACGCTGAAATAAATTTGCTTAATGAAGGAATTAATCCAAATAGGATATTCTTTGTAGGGAATTTAATGATTGATACATTATTAATGCATAAAGAAAAAGCATCAAAGTTAATGACCGTAAAAGAAAAAAATTATGCTGTTCTAACATTGCATAGACCATCTAATGTTGACAAAAAAGAAAATCTTGAGAAAGTTCTGCAGATAATGAATGAAATTCAGTCAAAAATAAAAGTATTTTGGCCAATACACCCAAGAACTAGAAACAATTTGGAAAAATTCGGGTTAAATAAAAAACTGGAAGAGATGAGAAATGTAATCCTATCAGAACCGGTAAGTTACCTTGAATTTATGAATGCTATGATGAACTCAAAGATGGTTCTAACTGATTCTGGGGGAATACAAGAAGAAACTACAGTATTGAATATCCCATGTATCACAATGAGGGAAAATACAGAAAGGCCGGTAACAGTAGAGAATGGAACTAATAATTTAACAGGTTTAGATAAAAGTAAAATAAAAGAGGTAGTAGATTCAGTTCTCAATGGGCATTTTAATAAATCAAACAAAGTAGAGTTTTGGGATGGAAAAGCAGCAGAAAGGATTGTGGACGTGATTAAAAATGAAAAAGCTGATTAAATATTATCCTTACCTACTGATTATACTATTCTCTCTATTAATGTTCTATAAAATTTTCAAATCAGGTTTTTTAATATATTTAGATAATCCTTACCATCTTTCTGAATTCAAGTTCTATATTTCTGAAATAGTTCAGGGGACTGGATGGATTTATGGCTGGTTTCCCAATGATTTTGCGGGATTTCCTTTAGCTTCTTTATACCCACAAATAGGTTTTTGGTTAATAACTATAATGAATTTAATATTCAAAATAGACCTGGTTTTATCTTACAAAATATTACTCTATCTTGCTTACTTGCTTCCGTCAATTCTTTTGTACATATTACTAAAGAGGTATCATAAGACGGGGGCATTATTATTTACATTACTTTACATGATATTGTATAGGGATGTAGTATTGACAATCCTAGGGGGGATGTGGACTTATTATTTTGGTCTGGGGGCGTTTATACTGTTCTTTTATTTTCTAATAAAATATTTTGAAAAGCCATCTTCATTAAAACTGACAGCTATGCTGTCCTTAATTCTTTCTATTGCAATAATCTCCCATCCATTTGCAGCAATAGGAATTGTAATCTTATCCTTTGCATTCCTTTTAGTTCATATAATAATGAGAAAGCCCAAGTTAAAAAGAATAGTATCCTCCTACATAATCCTCTATATTTTATCTTTCCTAACAACAGCAATTTTTACTTTCCAATTGTTAATCATGGGCTCATGGTCAAGAAGCTACGGATTTGGATTAAGCGATTCAATTTTTCAAACAGTTTACAGAACAATTCTTCCATTATTCTTTGCAGCATCAAAAAAATATTTATTATCTGATCTTATATCTACTGTAGTCAAATTTAACATTCCATTAATAATTAAGATGGGGTGGTCATTTTTCTTATCTTCTTTACCTCAGTTAATAATATTCTTCTTCGGTCTAATAGGGATAATTTATTTTTTCAAACAAAAGAAAAAAGACTTTGTTTTAGCCTCTTCGTTCATTTTCATAATAATAACATTGATTTTATCAAGCGGATTCTGGCATTTAATCCCTTCTTTGCATAACCTGCCAATATTGAAAGGCATTCATAGTTACAGGTTTTTTATTCAACTAGAGATAGCTTTATTGATTTTCTCAGTCTATGGCCTAAAAAAAGCATTGGAAAATTGGAATTTCTTAAAAAATTATAAAAAAATTATAACAATAATAATTGTCTTATTTTTCTTTGTAAACTTTAACTATTACATGCCCGAAGAAACATTAACAAGAACTTCTGAAAATACCCCGATAATAAAAGGAGAAGTATTCCCTTTGTGGGATTGGGTAAAAAATAATGTAGATGGGTCAAAGGAAAGGATAGTCTACCAGCATTTTTGGGATAATATCCTAGATGCAGATGCAGAAGTAAGCTCAATTTATGCAATGTCGTCTTACTTTACTGGTGTTTCTCATATAGGTGGTTGGTCCGGAGCACTCCCTTATCCTACAGAAGAAATAACATCAACCAAGGGCAAAAGATTATTTGGAAGGACAGTTTCTACACTCTCTAATGAAGAGCTGATAGAAAGAATGGAATTGTTAAATGGAAAATACATTGTTGCTTCAGAAGAAACATTAAAGACAAGATTGCAGAATATTGAAGACTTTGAACAGGTATATGAAATAGGGCATTTCACAGTATTTAAATTAGAAGATTATATCCCTTCATGGGTTAAGTTCAGTTTTCCTGCCGAGTCTAAAACCATGAATCTTGAAAGCCAGAGAATGTCGTTTTACATAAAAACTCAAACTCAAAATGAAGCAACATTAAAATTCTCCCAGCATCCATTCTGGACTGCATCAATAGATGGAGAAGAAATTGAGATACAAAAAGGTAAATTCGGATTAATGAAAATAACTCTCCCTCCAGGAGAATATATATTAAACTTGGAATATAATGCAAAAAGAATATCTCATTTAGTAATTAGCATTATAGGAATACTTTTAACTTTAATGTTGTTATTTACCGCAAAATGGAGAAAAAATTAAAGGTCTCTTTATTCATTCCAGTGTACAATGAAGAGAGAATAATAGAGAAAAATATAGAAGAAATACTTACAGAGATTAATAAATTGCCTTTTGATTTTGAACTTGTAATAGTAGATGATTCATCTATAGATAGATCTAGCAGCATCATAGAAAAACTTTCCAAGAAAAAATCTAATCTAGTGCATTTAAGATATGAAAACGGCCCCACAAGGAGGGAAAATCTTGCCCAGTCTTTTAAGAAAGCTAGGGGCAATATCGTAGTTTTCATGGACATGGATCTGGCGACTAACCTTCAGTACATTACAAACCTGATAGACTCAATAAAGGAAGGGTACGATATTGTAACAGGAAGCAGGTATATTTCAGGATCAAAAACAAAGAGGAAGCTTTCTAGGTTGATTGTAAGCCACCTATACAATAGCTTCGTAAGATTATATTTCAAGACGAAAATAAAGGATCATGAATGTGGATTCAAGGCATTCAAAAAGGATGTAATTCTAAGACTAGTAGATGAAATGGGTTTTGATGAAACATTAGAGAGGGGGGTTGCATGGGATACAGAGATGCTGATCAGAGCATTAAGGCATAATTATAGAATAAAAGAAATACCCATTATCTGGAGGGAGGGTAAAAAATCAGCCTTGCATTTCAGCAGAGAATA
Source organism: Candidatus Woesearchaeota archaeon (assembly GCA_964505985.1). Classification (GTDB taxonomy): domain Archaea; phylum Nanobdellota; class Nanobdellia; order SCGC-AAA011-G17; family GW2011-AR20; genus JAGVZJ01. The sequence goes on along the minus strand of CAZDKM010000012.1, from coordinate 2,601 downwards.
TAAGGTCTTTCCTTATTTAATTAAATTAAAGAAAAAGCTTAGAAACAAAGATATTTAAAACAAACTTCTTTAAAATTCTGAATGGAAGAAACCCACCTAAAAAGAATATTTTCAGGGGCATTAATAATTCTGATAGGCACATTTATCTCAAAGTTATTATCCTACGGTTATAGAGTAATTGTAGGTAGAATAGGTGCAGAGCAGTACGGTCTATTGTCTTTGGGCCTGGCAATATCAGGAAGTTTAATTGTAATCTCAACTTTAGGGTTAAACATCGGGGTTCAAAGGTACGTTTCCTATTATAAGGGCAAATTAGACAATGCAAGAATAAAAGGGGTTATTACTTCCTCATTGAAGATATTATTGCCGGTAAGCACATTATTCGGAATATTATTATTCTTTTTATCAGATTTAATCTCAGTCAGGTTTTTTCATAATGAAGGACTATCTTTAATATTAAAGATATTGGCAGTTTCAATCCCATTAACAGTCATGGGAGATGTTTTCCTTAACACAATAAGAGCATTCCAAAAAGTCAAGTATGAGATTTATACAAAAAATATCGGAGAAAGTTCTATTAAATTCCTGTTAACCTTCCTTTTTGTCTATCTTGGTTTTGGAGTCATAGGGGCAAGCATAGCATATGTGATTGCAGTGTTCTTCACATTTTTATTATCTCTTATATTTGTAGAGAAAAAAATATTTCCAATATTCAGGACAAAAATAAAATCAATAAAGTCAAACAAAGAGCTTGTAATTTACTCAATACCTTTAGTTTTGAATACATTTGTTTTCTTAGTAATTTTATGGACAGACACAATTATGTTGGGGTTTTTCAAGAATGCATCTGATGTAGGAATATACAATGCTGCTATGCCAACAGCCCAGTTAATGCTTGTAATCCCAAATGCTTTAGTTGTCCTATTCTTGCCAATTTTAACTGAGCTGTATGCGCAGGAGAAAACGCACATGTTCTCTTCTTTATATAAGACAGTTACAAAGTGGATTTTCGGAATAAACTTGGCTCTTTTGATCATATTTACATCATTTTCAAGAGAAATATTAACAGTGCTGTTTGGAAAGGAATATGCAGCAGGTTCAGAAGTTTTAGTGCTAGTTTCAGTATGCTATTTCATATTTTACTTATTCTTGACATCAAACAGGATTTTATTGGCTTTGGAAAAAACAAAGTCAGTATTTTATATAACTTTGACTGGTGCAGTTTCAAACTTTATTTTTAATCTGTTCTTAATCCCCCCATATGGAATAATGGGAGCAGCAGTAGGAACAGGAGCATCATTGATTATAATGGCTTTAATATTGTTAATTTACACAAGGAATATAATACATGTAATGCCTTTCAAAATAAATTATATAAAAATCTTCTTATCAGGAATATTAGCATTTTTTGCAGTATCATGGTTAAAAAATTATTTATCTACAGAGTCTTTAATCGGTTTGATAATAGCATCGCTACTCTCAGTATTGACCTATTTGGCTATATTATTTGTTCTAAGGTCTTTTGAAGAAGAAGACAAGGAAATGCTGAAATCCTTAAAATTAAAGTCTTAATAAGGTTATTAAACCTTTTCAATTTAACTCAACTATGGAAAAAGAAGTCTATGAAAAGATATGGGGTAGAAAAAAACAGCAGGAAATAGACTATTTCAAGAAAGGAACAAGGATCTATGAAGCTTCTAAATTAATAAAAAATTGCGATAAAGTCTTAGATGTAGGCTGTGGAGATGGAGCTCTGTTTCATTTAATCAAGGATAAATGCAATGAGTATTATGGAACAGACATATCAAAAACAGCCTTGTCTTTGATAAAGGATAAGAAAGTAAAAGCAAAAGTTGTAAACATCAATACAGAAAAGCTTCCTTTCAAAGACAATTTCTTTGATTATACTATCTGCCTAGACGTCATTGAGCACGTATTTGATCCAGTTAAACTAGTGGATGAGTTGTTCAGAGTAACAAAACCAGAAGGTGATGTAATAATATCAACCCCAAACATAAGGTGCTACAAGCATATTATAAGCCTGGTAAGAGGAAGATTTCCAAAAACATCAGGAGATCAAGAGCATTATGACGGAGGTCATTTGCACTATTTTACCTATAAAGACATTATAGACCTTTGCTCTAAAAAATCCTCAAAAATAGAGAAATACGGCATAAACACAAGATACATGATAGAGTTCCTTTCCGGCGGCATATTAATAAAGGCAAAAAAGACACAAAGTTTATAACTATTTCTTAAAGATTAATTGCCATGAACATTTTAGGAATAACAGGTCCAATATCCTGGAATAATGCAGCAGTCTTAATTAAAGACGGTAAGTTAGTGGCAGCTGTGGAAGAAGAAAGGTTTACAAGACAAAAATTTGCCCCAAGAGTTCTCCCGATAAATGCTATAAAATACTGCTTAAAGGAAGGGAATATAACAATAAATGATGTTGACAAAATAGCAGTAGGTTTTGATACGCCAGAATCCTTTATGAGAAAGGGGTATGGAGTTTATTTAAAGCATTTAAGATTCTATCCATTTATAAGAAGAAATAACTACATAGGAGACCCATTGGAAGGTATTGATGCTTATTTT
>CAZDKM010000011.1:9696-16682 GCA_964505985.1 Candidatus Woesearchaeota archaeon | reverse complement strand
GTATCATACAATAATATAACAGAAATATTTCTTGCCATCATCTATAATAAAACTCCCCTTTCTTCCTTTGCTCTTTGTCTAATTGGCTCCCAGGTTTGTTAATCCTTCTTCTCCCAGTATTCTTATCGCTTCTATATGTAATATTTAACATTCTTAAAACCTTGTTCATGCCTTCTCTCTTTTCATTAACTCCCTCCATTCTCCCCTTTACTCCAGGCTTGCCTTCAAACACCAATAAACTATCAGATAAATAATCAACAAATTGAATGTCATGGTCAACAATTATCGCGCTTATTTCTTTTCTAATAATAAAATCCTTTATTATCTCTGCCATATTCAGTCTATCCTCAACATCTACAAAAGCAGAAGGCTCATCCATCAAGACTAAATCAACATCTTCGCTTAAACATCCAGCCACTATTACCTTCTGCAACTCCCCCCCGGATAAATTCCTCATCTCACTCATTAATATATTTTGAATTCCAAGCTTCTCCATAATATTCTGTTTATACCATCCAGAGCCAAAAGAGATTCCAGCTTTCTCTTTCAAATAGTCAATAACCTTTCCTTTCTCAGCTTTAATATACTGTGGCTTATAGCTAAATCTTATTTTCTCAACCTTTCCCTTATCAGCTTTCTCCTGCCCTGTTATTAATTTCAAGAATGTAGTTTTTCCTAGCCCGTTAGCTCCTACCACACCAATAACCTCTCCTCTGTTAATTTTCCCTTCCTCAACTTTTAGCTCAAACTTATCAAACCTCTTTTCCATTTCAGGAAATTCAAATAAAACATCATTTGTCTTAGTCTTGTTAGGAGGAGCCTCATCAAATTTAATTGCATAATTTCTAAATCTCACATTATCACTTTTGATATATCCATCTAAATATTCATTAATCCCATTCCTAACGCTTTTGCTTTGTGAGAATATACCATATGCTCCCCTCTCACCATATACTATTTGTACCTCATCAGAGATATAATCTAGTGAGGTTAGATCATGCTCAACCACAATTATGGATTTTTTTAATCCCCCGATTAATCTTGCAACATTTATCCTTGTTGTAATATCTAAAAAACTCATCGGCTCGTCTAAATAATAAACCTCAGCATCCTTGGTTAAGCAGGCAACAATAGCCAGTTTCTGCAATTCCCCTCCGGACAGATCCTCGACATTCCTGTCTGATATAGATTCCATATCCAGCTTAGAAATTAACTCCTTGCTAATCTCAAGCTCATCTCCATTTTTTATTAAATCCCCAACCTTCTTTCCCTTGTAAGCCTCAGGCAGTAGTTCAACTCTCTGCGGCTTATAGCTCACTTTTATCTTCTTTTCATTTAATCTCTCAAAATACCCCCCTAAAACAGAATTAGAATATCTCTCAATTATGTCTAAATCTTTTTCATTCTTGTAATCTCCCAAGTTAGCTTTTAAATTTCCGCTTAAAATATCCAAAGCTGTGCTTTTCCCAATCCCATTTCTCCCTATAACTCCCACCACAGTCTCTTTTTTCGGTATTGGCAAGGTAAAAAGCCTGAAAGCATTCTGCCCATATTGATGAACCGGATCTTGTTTTAATTCAGAAGGCAACCTGATTATCCTAATAGCTTCAAAAGGACATTTCTTAGCAGGAATTTTATGCATTTCTGTAACTACTTTCTCAGATATCTCTGCCTTCTTGCTCTCTCCTATATGAAACCCTTCTCCCTCTTTAACTCTATTTAAGGGATCAAATTTGATGCACTCCAGCTGGCATTTATTAGGAGCGCATTTATTCTTATCAACAATGGCAGTAAATTTTTCCATGATTATCTGTAGTTTCCATTGCTTTTTAAGTTTATTTCAAAAAGGTTAAAAACAAATAGATAATAAGAAGAACATGGTCAAATGTGATATCTGCAAAGAAGAGATAAAAAAAACATTTCTGAATAAAATTAAAGGAGCTTATATTAAAGTAAAAAAGAAGCAAAAAGCAGTCTGCAACATCTGCCAGTCCAAGTTATCAAAAGAGGAAATTATTGAAAAATTAAATTAATTATTTCTTCCTTGAAATAACCTTAGATATGCCCTCTGCTATCCCACTAAAAACAAAGCCGATAGCTAATGCAACCAAAATCCCTAAGATACCTCCAGTAGCACCAGTTATAATCTGGATAATAACTACAATAGCAGCTATTATCAAAGCCCTGATAATCCATTCCTTCATTCCTTTTTTCCTCCTGATTTTTTTTTAGATTCTTCCTCCTTAAGCTTAGAAGCATAAATTATGCCAATAACAGAAATAGTTGTAATGAACAAAGCAGAGATTATCCTGAAAATATAAGCCTCTCCAGTTAAATCCAAAACAACTAAAATTTTATTGACAGCTTCCTGAATAGCATCTCTCCATGCCAAAGCAATAATAAAACCAAAAGCAGCCAAGACTGCAGTAACAATATTGTTCTTTATCTCTCTTCTCAGCCTTTCAGTGCTCTCTTTTATTTTAGATTTAATCATGACGAGCAAAGAATTTACAGAAATATAAAACTATCCCTTCTCTATAACTTCATCAAAAGCCTCATCTATAAATTCCAGAATCTTCTTATCCTTTATTTTGCTTTTTAAAAACTCAACAGCCTTTGCAACATCCTTCTTCTCATAAACGCACCAGTTAAACTCTCCCTGCCTCTCCCTAAAAGTATGATGATTTAAAGGATCTATCCATACCCCTTTTCCCTTTAGTGGTCCTGCCATAAGAATAAGCTAACATAATAAAGGTTAAAAACATTTTCAAAACTCTAATAAACTCAAAAACCCCTATTAATCTATATGTCAAACGTAAAATACAAAAAACTATGCACAAAATGTAAGAGGTATTATGCCCCTTATAACTCCCCCAGGTCAAGGCAGGGGATATGTGTAGATTGTAGAATGTCTAAAGGAAAATGCAAGACTATAAATGAGATAGGCTATCAATGCCAGAATGAAGTTGAATTCTTTGGATATTGTAAAGAGCATTTCTTGAAAAGACCATTGAAAGAATTAAAAAAAGAAGCAGAGAAGCTGATATAAATATTTATAAAGTATTAAGGAATCAGGTTGGGTATGCGGGGATGCCAGAGGCTGGTCAAATGGGCAGGACTTAAGACACATATATTTCCTGCATTGCTACAAGGAAATTGCAATGTTGAGAAATCCTGTGGCTTAGTGCCTACGCAGGAATCCTTGAGTAAAGCTCGGGATTGCGAATTCAAATCCTGTTCCCCGCACTAATCTTTATCCGATAGATCATCCTTTAACCAGAGAGTAAGGACAGCATATAGTTTATAAGCAAAAGAAGATTAGCTTCACCATGAACAACCCAGGGGACATAGCCTACTTAGTGGGCAAGGTTATGGGAGATGGACATTTAGAGAAAAGCCTTGGATCTTGTTATTTTATTTCTGGGGACAAATATGATCTTTTATTATTAAAAAAGTTTATAATAGCCAACTTTGACGTTAAAGACTCTAGGGTTTTTATGTTTAAACAAAATTATAATAATGGATCCAGTCATAAACTTAGAATAACGAGCACCAAGTTTTGTAAATTATTATTCCACTATGGGGCACCTAAAGGTAATAAAATTCAAAGAATATTTTGTGTGCCTAATTGGATTCTTAATAATAAAAAATACTCAAGAGATTTCCTCCAAGGGATACTGGAAGATGAACTAGCAAAAATAAAGATTAAAAGAGCAAATCACTGTAGAGAAGCGACTTTTAGGATGTATAAGAATCACAATTTATTATGGGAACACTCAAAATTTATGCAACAAATTAAGACATGTGTAGAATCTTTCTTAGTTACCTGTTCAGATTTAAAGATAACCGAGGGCAAGGGACCTGAAACTGTAGATATCTATTTTGATATTAACGGCAATAAAAGAAACATAATTAGGTTCAAAGAAAACATTGGTTTTAGGTTTAATACTAAAAAAATGAAAAGTTTGGATATCGCTTATGAGATTCTAAGTAAAACACTAAAACCTAAGATTAATAAGAATAAGATTATATCACTAAGGAACGATGGGTTAACTTTAAGAGAGATCGCTTTTAAGGTTGGTGTTAGCTGGAGCACAATTCATAGGATGCTAACAGGACAGGCTGTATCAGGTTAGGGTTATTAAAAGTGGTATTAGCTTCATTTTACAAAGATTTATAAACTAATTTCCATAATCAATACCAAGACATAATTTAGAACTTAGTTCTTTTTTATGTAATTAGGAGAAAAAGAAATATGGAAAGACAAGAGAGAAGTGGCTTTGGAAGAGGACAAAGAGATAACTTTAGAAGAGGACCGCGAAGAGATAACTTTAGAAGAGGGCCACAGGAAATGCATAAAGCTGTTTGTTCTGACTGCGGGAATGAATGCGAAGTTCCATTCGAGCCAAAAGAAGGCAGACCAGTTTACTGCGGTGAATGTTACAAGAACCATAAGAAGTTTTAATTCTTAAGAGAAATATAATATATTATTTCTTTTTTTTTTTTTTAAAAGTATTTAAATAATTAATATTTTCAATCTTATTCACCGCCCTAGTGGCTCAGCCTGGTAGAGCACACATAAAGGCTCAGAACCTTGGTAAGGTTGAGGTCGGGAGTTCAAATCTCCTCTGGGGCTTCCTTTCGTTAACCTTTTATATCCAATAGAGCAATAGGTTAAAATGCCAGAAGATAAAATAGACATAGAAAAAGAGTACAATAGTTTAAAGCACAAGTTGCCTGATTTCAAGAGATTGGACGATGAGTTTGAGCTCTCCAACATCCAAATAGAAAATAAAAAGTTCTTGTTAAGATTCATAAGAAGAAAAATAAATGAAAAAATAATTTTTTTCTGCAGAATAATAGAAAGCATTCTCTACCCCACCCAGCCAAACATAATCACAGTTGTTGAGTCAAAGGTATTTACAGATGAAGAGAAGCAGGAGATTTCAAATATCTACAAGAAATTAATGCATTACGAAAAAGAGTCAATCAACCTTGATGTAGATGAAGATGAAGATTTAACAGCAAAGTATATTAACGATGTAATAAGGATATGGCCGGAGATAAAAAAGGAAATTCATAAAATGACCAAAAAAATGCAGAATGCATGGTCCGAGGAAGAAATTCCAGCTGAAAAAAATTCATATACATTTTAAAAAAGAGGATGAAAAGAGTAATCTCAATCTTAGGCCCGCAAGGAGCAGGAAAAGACACTCAGTGTGTTATAGCTTCTAAAAAGTTTAATCTGAAAATAATTTCCACAGGAGAAATATTAAGAAAAGAAATAAAAAAAAATACTCAACTAGGAAAAAAAATAAAAAATAAAATGAAAACAGGAGATCTTATCCCAGATAGCATTGTTGAAAAAATTATAAGAAGAGAAATAAGAGAAAGCAAAAGGAATGTAATACTAAGCGGAACACCTCGTGACATAAACCAGGCTAAAAGGCTGAAAATAGACCTGTTGATTTTTCTGAGATGCGCAAAAAAAGATATAGTTGAGAGATTATTAAAAAGAGCCAAAACCCAGCACAGGTCAGATGATACAAAAAAAACCATAGAGCACAGATGGAAGGTATACAAAAAAATCACAGAGCCTGTGGTAGGCTACTATAAAAAAAGGAATAAATTAAAGGTTGTAAACGGTAACCCTTCAATTAATCAGGTTTTCAGCCAGGTATCTCCTATAATAAAAGAAATATTGGAGAATGAAAATATTTAAATACAAATAGAGCAAGTAAAATTATAATGGGATTTTTTGATTACATAAAAAACATAATAAGGATTTTTCAGCTTAAAAAAACAATAAGGCTTGGTTTATATGGTCCTGTTAATGCTGGAAAGTCTTCTTTAGCAAACAGGATTTCAATGGACTGGCTCGGAGAAGAGATGTCTGAGGTTTCTAAAGTCCCCCATGAAACAAGAGAGATAAAAGTAAAGGAAAGGGTAAAGATAGAATCAGGCGGGAAAGAATTGGATTTTAATTTGATTGACACCCCTGGAATTGCTACAAAAGTCGATTTTGAAGATTTCTTAAAATACAACATGTCTAAAAAAGAAGCCAAGAGAAGAGCCAAAGAAGCGACTCAGGGTGTTATTGAAGCTATAAAATGGCTTGAAAATGTAGATTGTGTCCTGGTTGTTTTGGACGCAACTCAAAACCCTTACGACCAAGTCAATGTCACAATCATAGGGAATCTAGCTGCCCGGGATATCCCTGTCTTAATTGTTGCAAATAAAACCGACTTGAGAAGAGCAAATGTAAAAAGAGTGGAGTCAGCCTTCCCGCAGTATAATGTAATCGGCGTATCAGCATTAAGAGGGAAGAACATGGAAGAGTTCTATAAAGAATTATTCAGGGTTGTGAAATAAGATGTTAAGACTGCAATTTATACCATATACAGAAGTAGCGGACCTGAATAGTGAAAGCAAGATCTCTAAGGTTTTAAGAATTGCAAAAAATAACAGAATTATTTTGCTGGAAGGAAAGCTTTCTGCAGCAGAAGAAGCATTGCTGATAGAAAGGACAATGAGCAGCATTAACAGAAGCTTTAAAGGTATAGAAATCTGCTCAGTTGAAGGATCAAGCAAGGAAGACTGGGTAAATAAAATGAGAAAAGCATTGGCAAAACTTCTTTTGGGGACTAACGCATCAGGAATGACAATAATAGGCCCGGCATCAATAGTCAAAGAGATTAAAAGAGATCCAGATAAGATAGAATTATTAACAAAGAATATGAGGTAAAATGCCGCATCAATGTGTCAGGTGTAATAAATTTTATGAAGATGGTTCTAAAGAGTTATTGAAAGGTTGTGAATGTGGAGGCAAATTCTTTTTCTTTGTAAAAGCATCTGATATAGAAAAAGTAAAAGACATAGCATCCAATATCCCTGAGGATGAAAAAGACCAGATGGAAAAGGATGTTTTTGAAATGATCGGGATAGAGGATAAGTCCAAGCCGGTTATTTTGGACATTGAAAGCATT
>CAZDKM010000011.1:5483-9686 GCA_964505985.1 Candidatus Woesearchaeota archaeon | reverse complement strand
AGTATGAGATAAGTTTAGTTGATTTATTCTCTGGAAAGCCTCTAGTATTCAAGGTCGGGGAAGGAAAGTACATCATAGACCTAGCCAATACATTCAGAGAAACAGGCAAATGAAAAAGAAGCTGACTAAAGAGCAATATCATATTCTCAAAGAAAAAGGCACAGAATCTCCTTTTTCTGGAAAATACATTGATAACAAAGAAAGTGGGGAATATGTCTGTGCAGACTGTGGCAATAAATTATTTTCTTCAGACACAAAGTTTGATTCAAAAAGCGGATGGCCAAGCTTTTATTCTCCAAAATCAAAAGGGAGCATAAAGACAAAACCAGACAAAAGCCATTTCATGTTAAGAACAGAAGTCTTATGTAAGAAATGCAAAGGCCATCTAGGCCATGTATTTGAAGACGGTCCAGAACCAACTGGATTAAGATACTGCATTAATTCCTCTGCCTTGGAGTTTAAGAAGAGAAGAACTCATTAATCTTCTTAACAGGCATCTCTGTTACAATAAAATTCTTGTCTTTTGGAAAGCATTTGAAATAATTCCCCCATTTATATCTTTCATCTAAGAAAGCTACAACCCCCTTGTCATTCTCGCTTCTTATGCATCTCCCAGCATTCTGTATGGTTGTAATAATCGCAGGATAAATATACCCATAATCCCATCCTTTCTTGAACCTTTCTTCATAATAGTCAATTAATTCCTGCACCTCCAAATCTGGTTTAGTCAATGGAATGCCAACTACAAAAACAGCCTTTAAATAATCCCCAATTAAATCAATTCCCTCCCCATAACTGCCACTACTAACAGCCAGCAAAACAGCTCCCCTGTCCTTATAACTCTTAAATTTCTCAATCAATTCATCTCTCTCTTTCTTGTTCATTCCCTTCATCTCCAAAAAAGTTGTTTTCTTGCACCATTTTCCAAACAATAGATTAATCTCATCTCTTATATTATAACTTGGAAAAAATACTATTGAATTCCCCTTAACAGCATTTACCAAGCAGGCGCATTTCAGCGCTATTTTATTATACATCTTTTCATTTCTCGCAGTAAACTTCGTAGTTATTCCAGGGACAATTAAGTTTAATTGATTCTTTTTTGGAAAAGGGCTTCCATATTCCAGTAATCTAACATTTTCAAAGCCCAGTAAATCCCTATACATCTCCAAAGGGGTCAAAGTCCCGCTCATCCCAATGACGCAATAGCTGTTGTTAATTATCTCTTTAGTAATCAAGCTTGGGTCCAAGCAGCTGTATTTTAATCTTATAACTGCCTTCCCATCATCTAAAAATCCTTTGGTTAATATTCTTGAAAATCCATAGTCCTGCCCTTTCCACAATTCAAGAAAATGTGCAACACTCCCAGCATAACTTCTCTTTTTTTCCTCTCTTACTTCATCAGCAAAGCTTCCTAAATCCCCTATTAAACTATCATAGTCTTCTAAATTAAAATCACTTTTATTTATCAGGCATTCATTTTTTTCAAACTCAATTTTCTTGGATAATTCCAGTAGTAAATTTCCAGTTTCTAATAATGCATCCTTTAATCCCTCTCCCCCCTTAAACTGCTCAACTTCCCTTATTGCCAGCTCAACTATCCTTGTGTTAATCTGCTCTGTTAATATATTCCTGCATTTTTCTGGTAGATTATGGCACTCATCAAACACAATTATTGCTCTATCAAGATCTTTATTTAATCTGACCAGAATGCTTTTCCTTATACTCGGATTTAATAGGTGGTAATAATCCATCACAACAATTTTTGCTTTCTGGGCAAGAAGAGCAGACATCTCAAATGGGCAGAATTTTTCTTTGGAAACTATCTTTACAACATCCTGCACATGCATTGGCCCCTCTTTTAATATCCCAGATAAAATTGAATCTCTTTTTACATTTAATCTCTTGTCCTTAAAATTCTCATAATATACGCAGCTTCCTTTTTCTACAACATCTCTGCAGTATTCTCCAAACTCCCCGGAATTTAAAAACTCAACACCTGACTGGGCGCACATCCATTTCTTCCCTATAAAATCAACAGCTGTAATATTAACTTTAAATCTCTCTCTTATTAGCCTCATAGTATCCACAACAATCTTATGCTGCATATGCCTCGGTGTTAAAAAGAATATAGTTAGGTCATTCTTAACAGCATAACTCAATAAAGGACTCAGGATACTTATTGTCTTTCCAACTCCAGTAGGAGCATGAATCAAAACATCTTTCTTATTCTCAACGCAATACCTCACTTCCTTAATCAGCTCTTCCTGAGATTCTCTTATTTTGTCATAAGGAAAGAAAAATTCCTCTTTATTTATCATAATTCCAGATTATGTTATGGATTTATATAGATTTATTTACACAAAAACATTAATAAAGAACATAATTAAAAAATTTTAATATGGGGATGTAGCATAAGCCGGTTAGTGTCTTCGGCTCCAGACCGAAGGATCCAGGAATCTGCAAGTTAATTCTTGCAAATTGGAAATTCAAATCCTGGCTTCCCCATTTCTCGGCCTTATCAAAAGCTTTTTAAGTTTTTACTATATGACAACTTCAATAATAAACTATTTAACAATAGTAAAAAAAGGAAAAAAATGATAAGGCATATTGCAGCAGCTGTATCTGGAATTTTCTACAGGGATAAACCAGAAGATTACATCAGAGTGATAGAAGATAGAAGACAGAAATTGCAATCAATAGAGCGTGGTAGAAGAAAGGTAATAGCCGTAGGCTCAGGAAAGGGGGGACAAGCAAAGTCAGTCACAGCCAGAGAGATATCATATTCATTAGCTGAATTAGGATTAAGAGTAGCCCTATTTGATTTGGATTTCTCAACTCCAGCAATAAGAGAATATGTAAGAAATGATTTACAGCATAGTCCAATGCCGCCAGCAACAATTTTGGATTTTATAAGAGGAAATGCACCAATAGATCAAGTAAAGACACATCCCTCATATTTAGACGAAGCAGATCATCCGGTAAGTGTAAGAAATCTAGAGTTTTATTTAGTCCCAAGAGATCTTAGTGTAGAAAGGAGAGTAAACAGGCTTTTGGAAGTAGGATATGAAAAACTGCAACAAGTAGTAGAAAGTTCGGGAGAGGTTGATACAGATTTTATAGTTCTTGATCTCCCAGCTGGAAAAAGGCATGGAGATGTATTGAGATTCTGGGCAAGAAGAGACTACGGAATTCTTGTATTTGAACCTATTGAGACACCTCTTGTAAAAGCATATGGTGTATTATCTGAAGGGGAATATGCCACATGTGAAGCCCAGCTTTTAGCAAAATTAGAAGAAATGAATAGAAAATTCTTGGCAGCACAACAACGTAACGGAAAAGAAGATGCAGACAGAATGAGATCAGAAATAACCCAATTAGAAGCAGAGAGGGAGAGACTAAGAAGAATAGTAAAAAGAAAAAAAGAATCAGAAGAAAATAAAGTAAGAGCAAAAGAAGGAATTGGAAGGATAAATGCAGAATTAAAAGAAAAGAGAAGTTCCATAAAAGGCATAGAAGAAAGACCGCACACAGAAAAAAGCTTATTAGATAATGCTTATCCAGACATACAAAACACATTTTTAGCATACTCAAGTCTAACCGAGATGAGAGGAAGATTCCCTGATGATATTGTAAATATAGTAGGTCGTGATAGGGTAGGTCTATATGAAGCTGTAACAGGAAGAAATTTTAGACATGAGATAGGAGAGGCAATACAGTATGGCGCTAAACCTGTAATTCCAATATTAACAATGATAGATCCAAGGAATAGAAGTATATTAGAGGCCAAAATAACATTCGAAAGAATAGTAAAACAACAAGAATTAGATGGATTAGCAACAGAAATTGCAAGGCTTCCTGAAATGACAGAGCTTGTAGATAATCCGCAGTTTATATTGCATTCAGAAGAAGTCAGGGGCTCAACAGGAGAAGGAGTGCCTTTGATAAGTCTACAAGACCTAAGAAAACAAAGATCATGGAGTGAAGCCTCAAGAGCATATAGACAAATAGCATGGGAAATTGCAAGAATGGAGTATTTAGCAAGAGGTAAATATGGAGTATTTAGCAAGAGGTAAATAAGATGAACCAAGAATTATCCGGAACACCAATTGTAGGAGAAGGGGCTCCTTCCAAGAAAGTTAAAGAAACAAGAGGTACAAAAGAACGGTTTAGGAGAAACAGGAAGGGGTTAGCCATAGCTGC
>CAZDKM010000011.1:0-5473 GCA_964505985.1 Candidatus Woesearchaeota archaeon | reverse complement strand
GAGCATTTTATATTGGTGGAGAAAGGATAAGAAATGTATTTGAAGGCATGATAGCTGAAAAAGCAAGCGCTGAGAGCAGAGCCGATTCTTTATATAATGTTACAGTAAATACGCAACAAAGGTTAGGTGAAGCACAGGGAATAGTAAGTGGACTTCAAGATAGTATGAGCCGAGTTGCAACAGAACTAAGATCAACAAGAAGCAGAGTGGGTGCCTTAGAAAGTTCATTAGCAAATCAAGAACAGTATGTAGAAAGAGAATCAGAAAAAGCTAAAAAAGAAGCACTCGAATATGCATTTTCTTTAATACCTGAAGGGCCTAAAAGATTCAATTATACAAAAATAAAAAGGGGGAATATTATCATATTCCAACCAAGTTTGAGAGATACTAGTCTATCCGCTATTCCTTTAACTGAGAGGGTTTTAGATATGACTCTCAATAAAAATGAAGAGTTAAGATTGCATGAAATAGAATTAGCAAGTTATGAGGTGCAGAGAAATCATATAGAAGGTTATAGAGGCGGAGCTTTAGAGATAGGAATCTCAGAAGTTGCCCTGAGTGACCAATTAGCAATAACTATAAGAGATCTAAAAGGGAAAGCAATAGCCACATATTATACAAAAAGAAAGCCAAAAGAATAAATCTTGACTTTTTCAAAAGCTTTTTAAGTTTTTACTATATGATAAATTCAATAATAAACTATTATAGAATAGTAAAAAATGATGAATAACAAAAAAATAACTGGATTTCTGGGTACAGGAGGAAATTAAAATGAACAGGAGAATAATGTCAATTTTAGGATTGTCTGGTTTTTTAGCATCATCACCAATATCAGCTGATGGGCACCTAATGCATGAGTTAGAGCAATTAAATGGTAGATTTAAGCTTGCAAGCGAAGATGTGCTCCATGCCACTATTAACAGTTTTGTTGGTAACATAACAAAGAGGTATGGAAGAGTAGATGAGGGAGATCTAAAATCAAAAGTAGAAGATGCATTCGGTGTTGGATTTGAAAGATTAAGCAAACAAGGAATAGATCCATGGAGTGTTGACTGGGCTTTCTATGAGGGTATGGATGAAGAGGGATTTAGATTCAAAGTTGAAGCATTAGATCAATATGGAAGACAAGTTTATGAAACAGGAATAAATGCTGTAAATTTAGAAACAGTGGTGGATACTACAGTTACTGCTCCAGGAACTACAACCGCTCAAGATACAACACAAAAAGTTCCACCAGTAACCCCAAGAGCATATGGAAGAGGGTTAGGATTAACTGTATTTACAGGAAATCTTTCAAAAGGGGATGTCAAGACTGATGTTCCAAGAGTAGGATTGTCCTATCCAATAAGTAATAGGGTAAGAGTAATAGGAGTTCTTAATCCAAATACAGATGTTGCATCTACAACTACCTATTCACCACCAACAGTTGTTAACCAAGAAAATAACATTGGTGGAGGTCCTTTATCAGGAACAACCTATGAAACATTTAGAAGAACAAGAGCAACAGCTCGTGAATTGCTTTTTGGGTTTGAAGCAGAAATTGCAAACTCATTAGCCTCTACTTTATTACTTGGTGCAGAAAGAACTGAAGGATCTACATACAGAGAAATGATTGAAGAAATAAAAGAAGGCGCTAGATTAAGACAAAGAAAACCTAAGGTCGTTCCTAACACAGATTACAATAGAACAGAATTCACACAAGAAGTTGGTGTCAATTTCCCATTTGGACTTGGAAATAATGCAAGAGCTAATGTCCATGCCAATCACAGAGGAGCAGATTTCAGTAACAAAGATGCATACTCTATCTACGGAGGCTTATCCTTCTACCTTAGGGATAAAAATAGGGCGAGGTAAAAATGAAGGCAAAAATACTAGTAATACTATTAATATCTTTATTGGTAACTAGCAATGCATCTGCATTAATAATTGCTAATTTTTTAGATGAAAACAATAACCAATCAGAAATTTTAACAGTAGAAAGAGGAAAAACCGCAGTCTTTGAAACAACATTATACTCATCATTAGGAAAAGGGCATAAAAATATTAATATCTTATTAGTAGACATAGAAGGAAGGTAATATGATATATGGATAAACGCAATAGATAAAAGTTGTGATTGTGTAAGGGAGTAAACAAAAATTTTAACATTAAAAGTTAGAGATGTTTCAAAAAATACCCCGCCAGTATTCACATTGCCTTTATTATCAAGTTTTGAAGTTGAAGAAGGGCAGCTATTAGAAATTCAGTTTAGTGTATTTGATGCTGATCCAGTAACAATGCAGCTGCAAACCCCTGTTGAAGGAGCAAATTTCTATGTAGAAGCAAATAAAGCAATCCTAATGTGGACTCCTGATTTCAATGTTGTACAGCATCCACAAACAGAAAAAACCTTCACATTTGCAGTTTCAGCTAAAGATATTTATGGTGCAACAGCTAATAAAGAGGTTAATGTAAGAGTAATAGATGTAAACAGAAATCCAGTTCTATCTGTATCACCTGAAAGCATAGAAGAGTTAGCAGGAAAAACAGTTGAATTAAATGTAATAGTCTCAGATGCAGATAATGACAGAGTAACAGTAACAATAGATAATCCAAATTTTGAAGTTATAGATAATAAATATGTGTGGAAGACTAAATTATCAGACGCAAGAATTGATCCTTATATAGTTACATTTACCGCTTCAGATGATTTCGGAGGAGCTGCACATGCATCCTCAATAATAAAATTAACTTCAGTAGAGCCAGAGAATAAAGTTCCAGTAGCCTCATTCACATATCCAACTGAGGCATTTATAGGGGAGGAAGTAACATTTGACGCTTCTCCCTCATTTGACCAGGATGGAGAAATTGTAAGATATGAATGGGAAACTGGAGATGGTAATACTTTATTTGAAAAAATTGTAAACCATATCTATACTATAATAGGCCAGTTCACAATAAAGTTAACTGTTACAGACAATAAGGGAGCAACATCAACAATAGAGCAGATAATTAACATAATAGCAAGACCTGGAGAAAATCAAGCTCCAGTAGCTAATGCAGGTCCTGATCAAATAGTGAAACTAGGGTCTACAGTAGTTTTAGATGGCTCTGCATCATTTGATCCTAATGGAGATGAAATATCTTATTCATGGACCCAATTATCAGGAAAAACAGTTAACTTAGCAGACCCATCAACTAAATTCCCAGTATTCCTATCAGGTGAAATAGGGGATTACACATTTGGATTAATAGTAATGGATAACAAAGGGCTGCAAAGCACCCTAGATACAGTAAAGATAACAGTAATAGAAGAGATTCCACCAGAGCCTCCTGAAGTGGACATAACCAGAGACATCCATAAATTTACAATCTCCTCAGTATATGTAAGGGAGCAGGATAATATCCTAGAGGTATATGCAAAAGTAAGAAACAGGGGAAATAACCAAGAAGATGTGGAAATAACAGCAACAATGTTGCCAACTGGTGAATCATTTTCAAAGAAAACAAGGCTTGGATTAAAAGAAAGCAGTTATGAAATATTTTACTTGAATAAGCCTGAGAATAGCGATAATGTTATCATAAAGCTGGAAGTAAATAACAGAAAAGACAGCGACGTATATTACCTTCCTTTCGTAGTATAAACACCACCGAAAGGTTTATATACATATTCATAACTAAAGAATAACAACATAATCGCAAACCATATATGGGGGTTAGAAATAAAATGAGAAAATTACTAAGTTTAATGTTAGTATTTTTGGTTGCGCTTAGTGCATTGCCTTTGGCTAAAGCACAAACTAGCAGCCTATCCTTTGACGAAATTGAAGTCGAAGGGGCAACAGTTGTTTTAAACGACAATGTTGTTAATGTAGCAGTTGTAAAAGACTTGACTGAAAGTTCAGAAACACTCTTACCTATAAAAGTAAGGTTAAAAGCTACACAAGATGTTAAAGATTTAAAAGTGTCCGCATGGATTGGCGGATATGAATTTGGTGTTCCTCGTGACACATCTGATCCATTTGATATGACAACATATGGAACAGAAGCAGTTAAATCTGTAGTATTAAGATTGCCACTGCCTAAAGATCTAGAGTCTTCAAAAGAATATAGATTGAATATTGAAGCTTTCAACAACCAGGTAAGTTTAAAAAAAGAAATCAAGCTTAATGTTGAAGGAAAAAGACATTTAGTGGACTTATTCGATGTTGTAGTAAGCCCTGGTTTAAGCGTTGATGCAGGAACTCCTGTAATCGTTAAAGCCAGAGTTGAAAACCTAGGAGATAGAGTTGAAGACGACATCAAAGTCACAGCTAGAGTAAGTTTAGCTGATAACTCTGGAAATACCGTAGTTGTTTCAGACTCTGATTTCATAGATGAGCTAGTGCCAAGATCTCAGGAAAAAGATGAAGATGAAGTAAGTTCAACTTCCACTGATGATTTGTTATTGGTAATTCCAAAGAGTGCAAAAGCTGGAAATTACAAGCTATTCATAGATGTTGAATTCAGCAGGGGAACTGAAACAATAACATCTGAATATGATTTCACAGTTAATGGCAAAGTTGCAGCTGTCTCAGATGTCCTAGTAACTGCTTCAGCACAGGCTAAAGATGTTCCAAGAGGATCTCAAGTATCCTTCCCAGTACAAGTTGCAAACCTTGGAAAAGAATCAAGAACATTCTCATTAGAAGTGACTGGAGTAAAAGACTGGGCAACAGCAAGCGTTGAGCCTGCATTATTGACCGTAGCACCTGGTTCAACAGCAGAAACATTTGTTATGGTATCTGCTAGTGAAAGTGCAACAGCAGGATCTCATGTATTCTCTGTAAGAGTTTCAGAAAATGGAGCTGTTGTTAAGGAAGTTAACTTGCAAGGCCAAGTAGCAACTCTACAAAGCTCAACCTCTGAATTTAAGAGAGGATTAGAGGTAGTCTTCCTTGTATTGTTAGCAGTCTTAATCATCTTAGGAATTGTTGTAGCAATCAGAAAAGCTACAATGTCCGGAGATGAAGCTGAAGAGTCCAAAGGAGAAACTTACTATTAAGTTTCCTTTTTCTTTTTTATATTTCTAAGATATATTTTATGATTATTTATTTTCCACTACAATAAACTATATATACAGTCTAAACTTTTCCCGAGTAACAGCAAAAAAGTGGGCTACATGAAAAAAATATTATTAATCTCAACAATAGCAATTGTATTGCTGCTTGCATTCAATGTAAGAGCTGATTTTATACCTTCTATCCAGGAATCTGAAAAAACAGTATGCCAGTCAACAACAGAAATATTAACTGTATTTGTAGAAGGCTCTGGTAATATCAATATAAATAAAGACGGAACAGCTAGCTCTTTCTCAACAATAACACCTTCAGAATTAGCATTAATAGGCAAAAAGCCAATATTCATCTACCTAACTCCAAATTCAAAGGTAAAGCCAGGCCCTTATACTCTAAACTTAAAGATAAATGATGACTCCTCTGAAAAAGTAGTTCCA
>CAZDKM010000010.1:5071-16785 GCA_964505985.1 Candidatus Woesearchaeota archaeon | reverse complement strand
TGATTTCTAGCTTTTAAAATCAAATAAAGAATGCTGAGTTGCTGATCTTAACAATTCATCAAAAGAAACATTATAAAAACATAAAACTGAGTCTGCAATCGGCTTAATCTGCTTGTTTATATAATGATCATAATCTATCTTGTGTTTTTGATTTTGAATTGGTTCAGGACCATCTGTTGTTATGACATATTCTATAATATTAGAAGTTATCTTTTTTAGTTTTTTTGCTGCTTGAACATGCTGAGGATTAATTTTAGTATACTCTTTTAGATCTTTGCTTATGGCTTTTCTATAAATTAGTAAGTCATCATGCATTCCATCTTTTAACTCTTTTACAAATTTCTTTACATATTCAGAAACTTCTTCCTTGTGGAATATCCTGTTAAGTAATTCTAGCTGGAATTTTTTAGAAGCTTCAGTCCAGTCTCTTCTTGCAGACTCCAAACCAACAAAGTCAATCTTTTCTTTTCCATCTTGTTTTAACAAACCTGCATATCTTTTTTTTGCTCCTTCTTCTCCTCCTCGAATTTTTGGCATCAAGAATTTAATATAATTTTTTTCAAATTCCAGCTCTAATTTTGATTCTCTTTTGTATATTTCTTTTATGTGTTTCTTATAGAATGTATTTATTTGACCTTCAATAGCCTTCCCCAGCTTTTCTGCTTCGATTGAAGAAGTTAAACTGGCACTTACAAATATGCTGTCGGTTTCGGAATAAATGACTTCTATATTTTTATAATCATCTTCTATTTTCTTTGCAGTTGATTTAATTAAAGACTGACCAAAGTGTGTTATTGCATTTGCTATTTTCATATTGAAGAATCTCGAAGCTGGAGACGCTAAAGATCCAAACATGGAGTTCATCGTTATCTTTATTGCCTGAGAAGCTAATTCCTTCTTTTGCTGCTTTGCTTTAGCCCTTTCATTGAATAATCTTTCCAAGATTTTAGGAATTATTCCATCTTCATTTTTGAAATAAGCTTTATTTGGAGATTCTATACAGTTTTTTTCTTTCTTTTCTCTAAAAGAATAGGGGTCTATGTTAAATGTTCTCATGACAGATGGATATAGAGATTTAAAATCAAAAACTAAAATATTATCATATATTCCTGGTTTGGATGACATTACGTATCCACCAGTTATGTTTTTTTCTTTTACTGAGAATTTTGCAGTGGGGATTACTAATTTTCTTTTTATTGTTTCTCTTATGTATAAAGAATCTAAAGATGCAATTGAAGCATTTACTCTGTCTATCGGCATGCCGGTTAGCATTGATCTTTGGATTACTAAATCAATTAATTCTGTTTTTTCAAGAATTTGATAAACTAGTTGTGCATCTTCTAGATTATATTTTGCTAATGATTCTTTATCTTCTTTGAACTGTCTTTCTATTTCTTCAACTTTATTCTCTTTTGAAATTAATTTCTTTTTGCCAAGGAGTTCATCTGCTACAGTATCTAACTGGTAGTTTTCAAACTTCATGGCTCTGACAGAAGGAGCATCTTTTAGGTATGGGTCTTTAACTAAGTTTAATGCATCTAATGCCTGCCTTCCTTGTATGTCAATCTTGCTTGTTTTAAAGAAGCTTTTTTCCAATGATAACTTGCTTACATCTTCAGACCTTCCTAAAGAGAATTTTATTTTATATTTGTCATAAAAATATTTTAAAACAGCTAAATCAAAATCTATTAAATTCCACCCCGTTATTATATCTGGGTCTTCTTTTTTTAGTATTTCATTAAATCTATTTAATAGTTCTTTTTCTGTTGAAAAATTTTCTGCATTTTTTACTTTATCTTTTGAGATTATTAATACTTTTTTTAGGTTATTAGACAGCAGAGCAATGGAATACAACTTCTTTTGATCCTGTGATGTTTCTATGTCTATTGAAATTATTTTTAGTTTTGGCTGATAAAATGAAGACTTAATTTTTGGCTCTTTATAGATTCTGTCAACAAAGTCTCCTTTTTCATATTCCCCTTCTATTTCTACTGTGCCCCTTAAATCATTATCAAACAAAAACCTATAAGCAAATCTTATATCTGCTTCATAGCATTCAATTTTTTTCTTTTCTAATTTTTCTCTTAATTTCGGAACATCTGCTGGAATGTCAAGGATTATTTTTGATACTCTTTTATCTTTGAAATTTTTAAAATCTGTCTCTTCTGAGTCAAATTTAGCTACTTTCTTTGCTTTTGATAATTTAGAGGATTCTATGTAAAAATAGGGTCTTAAATAATTTTTAGTCATGAAAGACTCACCATTTTGCAGTCTTCCGTACAATAGGACATATGCTTTGTTGCCCTCAATTTTATATGTCGGGTAGAGAATAAAAGCTTTCATAGTATAATTAGTAATGCGTATCTTTTAATATTTTCTTATTTTATATGTTGCCATGATAGTTTATAGATTTGAGAGTGGAGGAACAGTTATTGCCTGTAGAGTTGAAGGATATAAGGGGCTTAAAATATTAAAGACAGTATCGGAAAGTGGTTTTGAGATGAGGCATGGAAGCACACAAGTTATTGGTTCTGTAAAACATAGAGGCCTTAGGATGTATCATAGATTATACAAATTAGTTCAAACTCCCTCTGAGGCTAGAGTTGGGGAACACTTAGCTACTGAAGATAGAGGAGATTATGGATGTAGTTTAGATAGAATAGTTTCAATTGAAGAGATGATAGGTAGTGCATAGATTTAAAAGAATTAATTTTATTCTTATTTTATGGAAGATATGAAAGATTGGGAGAAAGCAGGGAAAGTAGCTGCTGAGGCCCTAGATTATGCTTGCAGTTTAGTTAAGGCAGGAGCATCCCTATTGGAAGTAACAAACAGGGTAGAGGATAAGATAGAAAAATTAGGAGGAAAATGCGCTTTTCCAGCACAGTTTTCAATAAATGAATTAGCTGCCCATTATACTGCGTCTCTGGATGATAAAATTAAATTCAAGAAAGGAGACCTGGTTAAAGTCGACATTGGAGTGCATGTAAACGGGGCTATAGGGGATAATGCAAGAACTGTTGATTTAGGGAATAATAAGAAATTAGTTAATGCAAGTTTAGAAGCATTGAATGAAGCTGTAAAGATTGTGAAAGAAGGAACAAAACTATTTGAAATTGGGAAAGTTATTGAAAAAACAATCTCTTCAAAAGGATTTAAACCGGTTAAAAACCTATCAGGACATTTAATTGAAAGGTATACAGAGCATGCTGGGTTTAATGTTCCTAATTATGATAATAAGGATATAACTGCATTGGAAGAAGGCATGATAATTGCAATAGAGCCTTTTGCAACTAATGGTGCTGGAATGATTAAAGACGGGAAGAAATCAGGAATCTTTGCTGTTATAACTGATAAAAATATAAGAGACAATATCAGCAGAGAAGTTTTGAATTTTATTAATGAGGGGTATGCCACATTGCCCTTCTGCAAGAGACAACTGCTGAAGCACTTTTCAGAATTCAAGGTTAATTTTGCCCTTAGAAATTTATTAAGAAATGAAATAATAAGAGAATATGACCAGCTGCCTGAAGCTGGAGGTGGGATTGTCAGCCAGGCAGAATACACAGTTTTAGTTGAGAGAGATGGATGCAAGATACTAACAAAAGTTTAATAAATACTTAAAGAATGACTAAAATAGGTGTTTTCATGAATTCAAGAAAAAAAGGTGCATTGGAACTTTCTATGAATACAATTGTCATTGTGGTGATAGGGATAACTCTTTTGGTTCTTGGCTTGGCATTTGTTAGTGGGATATTTGAGAGACTTACCGGTTTATCAGACACAACTTTTGAGGAGGCCAATTCCAGATTAAGTCAGCTTAGCGATAGGTATGACAGTTTCATTAATTTAGCACCCAGTAATATTGATGTTCAAAAGGACAAGAGACGGGCAAAGGGGGTCTATGTTATCCTTAATAATTTAGGTGATACTGCCCTAAATAACCTTAATGTTCAATTGGAGGTCCCTCAAGATTCCTCTAATGATATTTCCTGTAAGTTTAGTGATGGAAGCACAACAAAGGGTGTGCGTCCTTTAGGCTCTGGCGAGAATGAGAAATTAGACGTACTTGTGTCTGCAAAATCAGCTGCACCTCTTGGGACTGAGACTTGCATAGTAAGAGTGCTAAATGGACCAACTAATGTTGACAGAGAAGGCACTATAATTGTAAACCTTGTTTAAAAAAGCTTAAATAAATAGGTTTTTACTTTCTTTTTATGGTCTTAAAGATTTATAATACATTAACTAGAAAGAAAGAAGTCTTTAAACCTATTAATAAAAGGGAGGTTAGGGTTTATTCTTGCGGTCCTACTGTTTACTGGTACCAGCATGTTGGAAACATGAGGGCTTATCTTTTTGCAGACCTGTTAAAAAGAACCCTGCTGTATGATGGCTACAAGGTTAAGCATGTAATCAATATCACTGATGTCGGGCACTTAACAAGCGATGCAGATGAGGGAGAAGACAAAATAGAGAAAGCTGCAAAAAAAGAGAAGAAAAGCGCAAAGGAAGTAGCTGAATATTATTTTTCTGTTTTTAATAATGATTTAAAGAAATTAAATGTTCTGCAGCCTAATGTCTGGAGCAAGGCTACTGAGCATATCAAAGAGCAGATTGAACTGATAAAAAGGCTGGAGAAGAAGGGATATACTTATAGGACAAGCGATGGGATTTATTTTGACACTTCTAAGCTGAAAGATTATGGAAAATTAGGAAAGATAAAAGTTGAAAAACTAGAAGCTGGAAAAAGGGTTTCTATGGGTGAAAAAAGGAATGCTACTGATTTTGCATTATGGAAATTTTCTCCTGAAAATGAAAAAAGACAGCAGGAGTGGGATTCTCTTTTTGGAACTGGATTTCCAGGATGGCATATTGAATGCTCTGCAATGTCCATGAGATATTTGGGGGAGCATTTTGACATTCACACTGGAGGGGAAGACCACATACAGGTTCATCATACAAATGAAATTGCCCAGAGCGAGTCTGCTACAGGAAAAAAATTTGTTAATTACTGGATGCATAATGCTTTTTTAACGAAAGATGGGGAGAAGATTTCCAAGAGTAAAGGAGGACTTTATACAATTTCTGAATTGGAGGAGAAGGGATTTGATCCTCTTTCATACAGGTATTTTACATTTACTGCGCATTATAGAAGACCCCTGAATTTCTCATTAGAGGCATTGAAAGATGCGCAGAATTCTTATGAAAGACTAAAAAATATAATTGTTGAAATAAAAGATGATAAAAAAATCAATAAAAAATACCTGAAACAATTTGAAAATGCTATAAATAATGATCTAGACATGCCAAATGCTATTTCTGCTTTGTGGAACATGGTAAGAGACAATAAAGCTGAGGGGAAGTTAAAAGCTATAAAGGAGATGGATTTTGTTTTAGGATTGGATTTATTAAAGAAAGATAATATCCCAAAAGAAATTCTTGGATTAGCTAAAGAAAGAGACAGATTAAGAAAAGAAAAGAAGTGGGATGAAGCAGACAAGATAAGAGAGAAATTAAAGAAAAAAGGCTATGTTGTTGAGGACAAAGAAAAAGGATTCAATGTTAAGAAGCTATAAATGAATAAATTGCAGCCAGGATAGCCAAAACAAATAATTCTAGCAAAAAGAACAACACGCACCCGAATACCCATATAAACTTCTGATCTTTCTCTTTTAATACCAATCCCTGGAGATTGAGGGGATTTTCATGCAGTCTAATAATCCAAAATGGACATAAGCCTAATCCATAGATAAAACATTTAAACCTACTATCTAATTTTATATCTTTCATCCTAAATATGTTGGAAGCTCTTTTAATCCTGCCCTTGCTTTTTGAAGATAGGTATTTTCAATTTCCTTGTATCTTTCAAAAATATCCTTTGATACTGATGGCTTGACTCTGCTTAGTGCCTTCTTGAAATGATCAATAGTAACCTCTGTTGCATTTACATTTTCTCTTAATGCCTCTATTCCTGCTTCCCTGCATACTGCTTCAATATCAGCCCCCACATATCCTTCAGTCATTACAGATAATTCTTTTAAGTCTACATCTGCTGTGAGAGGCATTTTCCTTGTGTGTATCTTGAATATCTGCATTCTTCCTTCTTCTGAAGGAGGAGGAGTCAACATTAATCTGTCAAATCTTCCTGGCCTTAACAAAGCGGGATCAATAACATCTGGTCTGTTTGTTGCCCCGATTACTATCACATCATTTAATTCCTCTAATCCATCCATTTCTGCAAGAAGGGTATTGACCACTCT
Source organism: Candidatus Woesearchaeota archaeon (assembly GCA_964505985.1). Classification (GTDB taxonomy): domain Archaea; phylum Nanobdellota; class Nanobdellia; order SCGC-AAA011-G17; family GW2011-AR20; genus JAGVZJ01. The sequence continues at coordinate 10,525 of CAZDKM010000010.1, read as the reverse complement.
CTCTGTTACGTTTCCATCTCCGTCATATGCTCCCCTTCTTGGTGCAATAGCATCTATCTCATCAAAGAAAATGATTGAGGGGGCAGCTTGTCTTGCTCTTTCAAATACCCTTCTAATCCCTTTTTCAGAATTATGCGCAAATATCCCACCTAACCCTGCTATGAAGTTTTGACCGTCTGGTACAGAGATATCATATACATATTTTTCATTCTTCAGCTTCTTTATTTCTTTTATTTGGTCAAAGAATATGTCTCCCTCAACCAAGTCCCAGTATTCTTTGTATCTAGTTTTTTCCTTATCTACATATACTAAAACCTTCTTTAATCTTTCCTTACCTATAGAACTGCCTACATTTAAATTTTGTGAAGCTATATTAAATAGGTTTCCAGAAAGGGGTATTAATTCGGATCTGAACCATTTTCTTGAATTAATATACTTCTCTATTCTCCTATTTCTTGAGGCATCTATGAAACCTATTTCTCTGAAGCTTTCAAAGTTCTTAACGCCTAAGATTGAGATTTGGTGAGTTGTACTTCCTGTTCTTTCTTTTTTTGTGCGTAAGGTTGCTACTATCCCAAAGTCTAATAGAAGATATAGAAGGTCATTTGCAAGTTCCTTACTTATTGTTCCCGCCTCGATATTAAATTTCCCTCTTCCTGCTTTAGGGATTGACCCATCACCGCTGAAGTACCCCCTCAAAAAATTAATCTTACTCTGTTTATCTAGTGTAAAGACTATGGAAGGTATCTGTTTATTTTTTGCCCCCTCCTTCAGTTTGATTACATTTTTGAATACTTTCTGCAAAAATAAGGAGTTTATTGTAAAACATGACTCCATGGTCGAGATACCAAACCCATATTTATTACATGTTTTTTCTGCATCTCTTCTTATTTCCTTGTTAGAATTATGTATTCTTATAGTATGACCATTGAAATCACCTTCTGCTACCCATAATCCGACTAGTTTCCAGAAATCTTGGTCTATTTTTAATATAGTGGGATAGCTGTGTATGCTTCCTTTTAATTTTATTTTAATCTCTTTTAGGTCTAGAGATAATTTTACCTCCATGATTAATCTATCAAAATTTGTTATAGGAACAGGTAAGTTCTTACCACATAGATCTGCATAGTATTTCGTTGTGACATTTAAAATACTAGAACATTTGCCCAGTCCTAAAATTTTTTTTGCCTTTAATAAATAATCTTTAACATTGCCTACAAATACTGATTTATCTTTTTTAAAATAGTTATAGAGGTTAAGTCTATTTATTCTTTCTCTCGGGAGATTTAGTCTTTTTGGTATTGCAACGAAGCTTTCTCCTGGGATTAGATAGTTTGTTGGCAAGCTTGATAATTTTCCATTAATAAATGAAAAAAGTGAATGGTCTTCTGTAACCTTTATTTTTCTCCCTGTTCTTGTTGTTACCTCTAACAAATGCGAGGTTGATTCATGCTTGATATAATCATCTATTTTAGAAAAATTAACTCTTTTATCTTTATCAAATGAAAGAACTTCTACATCTTCTTTATTCTCTACTATACTCCCTATTTTCATTCTCTTTATTCTCCCATTTTTTCTAACAATTAATTCTTCGTCATAAGGTAAGGATTCCCCCACCCATTTATTCAATAATTCAGGCCCCTTTACAGAAATGAAATTTGCTTCTGATTCCTTTGCCACTGCTTTTGCCAATAGTGTTTTACCTGTTCCAGGAGGACCATACATCAATAATCCCCGAGGAGGCTTTATCCCCATCCTCTTGAATATCTTTGGATTTTTCAAAGGCCACTCTATAGCCTCCTTTAACTCTTTCTTAATATTGCTTAACCCTCCAATCTCTTCCCATTTTACATTTGGAGTTTCTATTAGCACTTCTCTTAATACACTTGGCCTTACAATCTTTAATGCCTCCTGGAAATCCTTTGCTGTGATCTTTAATTCTTCTAATAATTTTTTTGGAATTTCTGATTTTTCCCCTAGTTTTATGTCTGGAAGGATTCTTCTTAATACATTCATGGCTGCTTCTTTTGTCAAAGCTGATAAATCCGCTCCAACAAAACCATGAGTTACATCAGCTAATTTTTCCAGGCTAACATCTTTTGTCAATGGCATTAATCTTGTATGAATCTTTAATATGTTCAATCTTCCTTTTCTGTTTGGCACTCCGATTGATATTTCCCTGTCAAATCTTCCTGGCCTTCTTAATGCAGGATCAATCGCATTTGGCCTGTTTGTTGCTCCAATCACAACTACTTTCCCTCTCTTTTTCAGCCCATCCATCTGGGTTAACAATTGCGAAACAACTCTTCTCTCAACTTCCCCATAGGTCTCTTCTCTCTTTGGTGCAATAGCATCTATCTCATCAAAGAAAATTATTGAAGGCGCGTTCTTTTCAGCTTCTTCGAATATACTCCTGATTTTTCTTTCACTCTCTCCATAAAACTTATTCATAATTTCAGGACCATTAACCAAAATGAAATTTGCCTCTGATTCATTTGCTACTGCTTTTGCCAATAATGTCTTACCAGATCCTGGAGGGCCATGAAGTAAAACTCCTGCAGGGGGCTGAATTCCTAGCTTTTCAAATATCTCTGGATGCTTTAATGGCAATTCAACCATCTCCCTTACTTTAGTTACTTCCTCTTCTATTCCGCCTATATCTTCGTAAGTAACTTCCAGAACTTTTTCTTCTGAAACCTCTATTGCCTTTGGATTTAATGTTATTACAGTTGATTCTGTGATTATCACTGGATCATTTTTCGGTGTTGTTGAAACAACAATGAATCTTAATCCAGCGAGGCCAAATGTTCCAATTGAAAAAGACTCTTCAAACATGTTGTTGAAAACATCTTCAAAGAAAGGAGATTCATTCATTGCTCTTTTTCTCTGCCTTACTCCGCCGGGAACTATGATATCTCCTTTAAAGACTGCTCTTCCCAGAAGAACTCTTTTGAATAATTCAGGATCCGCCCTTACCATCACTCCTTTTTGCGCAGGAGCAATAGTGATTGCTGATGCCTCTTTTATATTTGCCTTTCTTACCCTAACATTTTCCCCAATACCTGTTTTAGCATTTCTCCTAAGAATCCCGTCCATCCTGATAATTGACTGCCCTACGTCTGTTGGGTATGCCCTGTCTACTATACCTACTGTGTTTCTTGCACCCTCAATTTCCACTATGTCCCCAGGATGAACCCCAATAGAATGCATTGTTTCAGAATCAATTCTGACTATGCCTTTGTATGCCTCTTCTTGCAGGGCTTCCATAACTTTTAACTTTGTTTCTTTCTTTTCCATTTTCAGTTATAATATATAAATTTTAATAAAGCTTTCTTAATCTTTTTGAAAAAAATATTGACAACTTTTCAGGCTCTTCCATGCACATTCTTATTGATTCCTCCATCTCATTTTGCATTTCTTCCTGAAAGTGAATTATCTCTCTTGGTATTGAGACTGTATAAGAATTGCCTACCATCCTTAGCTTAACTCTAAATTCCTTGTCTTTTATTTTTTGAAATTGTTTTAGTTCTTCTAAATCTCCTGGATGGAAGACTTTTTTGTTGCAGTTTGGACATTGCAAGGCTCTTAAAGTATAGCCTTCTTTCTGTGCAGTTCCCTTCTGCATCTGGGTATTGCAGGAATTACATAATATTTTTTGATTGAATAGGTCTTCCATGTGTATACGTGTTGTATATATCTTATATATAAAGGTTTTTATTGATGAGGCTTTGCATAAAAACTTATAAGAATAAATATTGCACTTGACCTAAGTATCTAGTTATTATTGATAAACACATGCTCATTTGTTGTAACCCGTCTATGTTATGTGGAAAGTAACCTGGAGAACCAGCATTTATTTCTAGTGCCAAGCCTGCTGCATTTCCTGGAACCCTTAAATGATGAAGTAAGCCTCCTTCCTCCCAGTTACAGAAAGAATGACTATATTCCTCTGGATCAAATCCATGAAGTCTAATAATTTCTCTAGCATGATCTTCATTGGCTCTTCTGTTTATGCTAAGCTTTCTTGCTTCATATTGGAAATCTTTTGGAAGCCTGACCATAAACCCCCAACCCCCCATCCTATCTTGGGGATTATACATAATTTCATAATAGGGCATTACTAATTCCATATTTAATAATTAAAACAGAAATATAATAAATCTATTCATGCCTTAATACACTCATGTTTAAATCTATATTAGATCTTGATTCTGGAATAAATTTGGTATATGGAGAGAGTGCAACAGGAAAAACCACCCTATGCCTGCAGATTGCTGGAGGAGTTGCAGAAAAAAAGAAGGTTGTGTTTATTGATACTGAGAATGGTTTTTCTATTGAGAGGTTTAAACAAATATTTCCTGAAGACTATAAAGAGAGATTAAATAATATCTTATTGTTAAGGACCAATAATTTTGAGGAGCAATGCAAAATATTTGAAACTATAAAAGATATGAAAAATATCAGCCTGATAATTGTTGATACTATCGGAATGCATTATAGAGAAAAAGTCAGAGAAGATCATTATAACACAAACAAAAAGATTGATAGGCAATTAAAAATACTTAAAGAATTGTCTAAGAATGATGTAAAAATTTTGATAAGCAATCAGGTTTATTCAGATATTGATACAAAAAAGATACAGGTTGTTGGGGGGAAAATGCTCAAGAACTGGAGCAGTGTAATATTGAAGCTGGAAAAAGAACCAAGAAAAATCCTAAGAGAAAAGCCTGATAACAAAATAAAAGAATTTAAAATACTAAATAGAGGGCTCCAATTACTGTGATTTTTTTGCTAGCTCCTGCTGTTGCTTCATCCATTCCTGCTTTTTAGGGCATTTCTTGTTTATGCAATAATCATAGGGTCTCTTTCCTTTTCTTATCATAAGAACAACAGGGCTTTTACACTCTTCGCATAATTTGTCTGTAGGTTTTGGCAGGGAATAGTTTGGCAAGGAAAAAGTAGTCTTACATTTTGGATAGCCAGAGCATGCAATAAAATAAGACTTAAATCTTTTTGAGTACATAATCCTTAAATCATGCTTCTTGCATTCAGGACATCTACCAACAATAGATTCTTTTTCCAGTGTCTCCTGGTTTGCTTCTGATAACTGCTTTCCTATCTTTATCTCATTCTCCTTGAAATGCTTTAATATCTTATCCAGGTCTTTTTTTGCTTCGTTGATTACTTTTTCTTTTGTCTCTTTTTCCTCTCTTATTTCCTCCATGTCATGCTCTAAATCTCTTGTCATTTTTTCATCCAATATCTCAGGGCAGTACTTATCCAGGGTTTCAACGGTTTTTAAACCTAAATCTGTAACTTCCAAGGACTGGTCTTTTATATAGTTCCTATTGTAAAGCGATTCAATTATGGCTGATCTGGTTGCTTTTGTCCCTAGCTCTCTTTTTTCCAGTTCCTTTATTATAGAAGCAGGGGTATATCTCTTTGGCGGCTGGG
>CAZDKM010000010.1:4735-5061 GCA_964505985.1 Candidatus Woesearchaeota archaeon | reverse complement strand
TTCCTTTTGTTATGAATGGTGCTTTTTTCGTTGCTATTTGAACTGTTGTTGTGTCTCTCTTGGCTGTATCAGATACTGATGCTAAAATTCTTCTTACAACTAAATCGTAGACTTTTTTTTGCCTCTCTGTTAATTTTTTTGGTATTACTCCTGTGGGATGTATGGCTGGATGCGCTGGATCTTTTTTGTTCCCATTATTTGGAGTTAATTTATTTTCTTTTAACAATCCCTCGCATAATTCTTTGTAATCTTTTTGCTTTGACAAATCTGTTAATATTTTTTTAATGTTTATTGAAGATGGAAGCTGATTTGAGCTTGTTCTTGGA
>CAZDKM010000010.1:3044-4725 GCA_964505985.1 Candidatus Woesearchaeota archaeon | reverse complement strand
TATCTTTTGGATTTATTTTTAATGCCCTGTATGCTTCCAATTGCAATGAAGTCAAATCAAAAGGGTTTGGAGGTAATTGCGGGAATTCTGATCTCTTTATTTCCCTGACAACTGCTTTTTTCTCATCTTTTATCTTATCATGAATTTCTTTTACTTCTTTTTCCTTCCAGAAATTTCCTGTTTTGTGCTTTGAATTTATCTCTCCTAATGCTTCAATCTCCCAGAACGGCTTTGGCTTGAATTTTTTTATTTCCAATTCTCTTTCTGCCAATATCTTCAATGCTGGGCCCTGAACTCTACCAGTTGATAAAATCTTAAACTTTTTAGTTGCATTCTTTACAGACAATGTCAAGGCTCTTGATAAATTTATTCCAAAGACCCAGTCTACAATATGCCTTGCCTCTCCTGATTCAATCAAATTGAAATCCAGATGCTTTGATGCCTTTTCATAAGATTCAATTAATTCCTCTTTTGTTAATGTGGAAAATTTCATCCTCTTGCCGTCTTTTTTATTGCAGACGAACCTGATCACATTAAAACCAATCAAGGAACCTTCAAGATCATAATCACATGCGACTGTAAATTCTTCTGCCTGCTTAGACAGCTTTTTTAGAACATCTAGATATTTTTTTGTAAATTCTGAGCCCTTTGAGATTAAGTGAGAAGGTTGCCATTCATAATCATAAGTTGGATATGTCCATCCATTAGATTTTTTTTCTTTTAAATTAAAGATATGGCCTACTGCACATCCAACAAGAATTTCTTTTCCTTTATGATTTAATTCGTAATAAGAAACACCTTTCTCTGTTTTCTTTGTTGGCTTTTTATCTGCCAGAGCTTCAGCTATTTTTAATGATTGTGAGGGTTTTTCTGTGATAATCAATTCAGTTGCCATAATAAGAATTCCTTAAGACTGTTTTTTAAAGCTTTAGATTTCAAGAACTTTCCCATTTCTTCCAACATTCAACACTTTTGTAGAGCCTATCCTGTCTTCTATGCCTTCTGCTTCATGAACATGACCGCATAATAATAGGTCTGGTTTCATCTCTCTTACTGCTTTTGTAACCCCCTTGCTTCCCGGGAATACTGAAGTGAATTTCTCAATTAGTGATTCAGAGGGATGGACATGTGTTACCATTATCCTCTTCTTTGTGTCTTTTATATATTTATATCCCTTTTTTAAGGTGTTAAATATTTCATCCTCATTTAATTGAAATGCTCCTATATTTGCAGAGCCGCAACCAAAGAAGGCCACATCCTTGTATTTTATTGAATATCCATGCAGGTTGGTTGCACCATACATTTCTGCAAGAAAATCTGCTGTGGCATTTGTCTCATGGTTTCCGGGGATTAATAGCACTTTCTTGTTTTTCTTTTTGAATGGGCCAATGATTCCTTTTGTTGAGGATTCCGCATAGGTCAGATCACCACATAAAACCACTAAATCCACATTCTCCTTTTCTGCTTTATCTGCCAGAGCTTCAGCTAGCTTAATGTCTCCATGAATGTCTGAGGCTGCTAAAATTTTCATTTTCAATAAATATATAAAGAAAAAACGCTTTAAAAAAGTATTGAAATGGGAAAAATATTGGTTCCTTGCTCTATTTGCGGGCTGAAACTAGCCCAGAATGTATGTAAAATGTGCAAAAGAAATGTATGCAATGACCATTATTCTAAGGGA
>CAZDKM010000010.1:0-3034 GCA_964505985.1 Candidatus Woesearchaeota archaeon | reverse complement strand
CGTTGATTGTCTATGAGATTGAGACTGGGTGCAGGACTCTTTCATTTATTAAATCTATCCTGTCTGTTACTATTCCATCAATACCCATAGAATTTAACTGTATTGCTCTTCCCAAGGTATTAATAACGTAAGCCCCAACCTTAATTCCCTCCCTCTTAAACATTCCAACTGCTTCAGATGTTACTTTGTCCCTTCCTAATTCTGAGTGCTCTGGAACACAATCTCCCAAACCAACCCCCATTATCTCTAATCCACGATCCTGTAATGCTTTAAGGCGTGCTAAACTTTCTTCTAATGAAAAACCCGGGGGCATCAGATAAAATCTTTCGATGTTTGGTGCTAGAGCTTTTTTTTTTTTTTTAACGTCTGGATCAGATGAGGTAAAGATATATCTGCTTTCTGAAACTCTAAAGCAGGACTATTCATGTCATGTTTTTTCTACTAAGCCCCTTTCTTTTATTTCTATTTGGTAAGATAGGTCGAATTCGGCTAATGATTTCAGTACTGTTTTAAATAATGGTATTTTAAAAGCCATTGCTTGGATAGCATATTCTGGACTTCCTCTAATTCTTGCACGTAATTCCCCAATTTGATATGCATCTTGGTTTCTTACGAGACCTCTCCCATTTGTAGTTGCGTCTAAAGTTTCATCATGAATAACCACAACAGACCCGTCAATAGTAGCTCTTAAGTCTAATTCCAAGTTATAAGAATATCTTAATGCTTTTCTGAATGCCGCTAGAGTATTCTCTGGAACATTTGTTGCTAATCCCCTATGTGCATAAATCTCCATGGATTTTAGGAATTAGAAAAAAAATATAAATTAGATGGAAGGATTAATCTTCTTTATTGTGTTTTCTATTAAACACATCCGCGCATCTCTGAGAGCAGAATCTATAGATTTTATTATTATATTCCTCTTCAATCACCTCATCAGGATCATCTGAAATTGCTTTATGGCAGGTCTTGCACTTCGCTAGTTTTTCCCCTTCTTCATAGCCTTCCATAAATCCTGCTTCTTCCGCGGAGATTTCGTCATCCTCTTCTGCTAATTCTCTCCCTTCTTCAGTGTAGATATCTTCATCTAAATTTTCTGCATCTTCTTCATAATCATCCTCTTGGTCCCTCATATTTTTGGTAATAATAATGGTATTAAAAAAGGTTTCTATTTATTTTTTGTCCGGTCTTACATCTCCATTTCTTATTGAAAAGAATTGAGTATCTGATATTCCATTCATCTTCTTGCTTCTTCCTCTGTTAACCAAAAACTTAATCTCTCTAATTTTTCTTTATTTAATCTTAGATATTCTTCCCAATCATTATACTGAGAAGAGGATGAATCTGAACTTCCAAATAAATCTCCCTGTTTCGGCATGGATATTGCACTTATCACTTCTGCTGCTTCTCTTCTCTCTTCTATTAACTGCTCTAAGATAGGTCTTCTTCTCTCTACATCTTGTCTTAATAAAACATTAAATGACCTTTCATGCTCTGGTTTTGCAAGAATGTAGATAGTTGTGTTATTTGGTCCTGGGATTTTTACTCTCCTCCACGATTTCATTAATGGATAAACCTCAGAAATTGCTTCAAGCCTGTTTATTCCACTTGGGGTGGTTAAACTTAGATCTCTGTGAAATATTGCAGATAGGTCTCTGAAATGTATGTCCTGCCCAGGGTTTTTAATATGGTGGAAGTTCCAGATGGGAAAAGAATGCCAGACCTTAGATCTAAGCCAGGTCATTTTGATCCAACACTTCTTTTAGAAGTAAAAACATCAGGCAAAGGAAAAAAAGCCTCATTGAATGACTTCCAACTTCATTATTCTGTCAAAACAAGAAGAGCATACTTTCTTATGTTTGGTGAAATGCCCGCCGGTTTGGGGGCATCAATGTTATCAGGAGATCCGTCAACAACATACTATGATTGCTTGTGCAGGACAGATGGTCTTGACAATGGAGGTTTAGAAAAGCCATTTCATGATCTCATGTTTACATTTGGAGATCATCACATAGTCCCAGGGGAATTTGTATTCCATGCTTTTGCATTTGAAGCAGCGAGAAAAAGTGGAGAGCCAATAAGAGAAAGGATAGAATGGTTAAAGGGAATTGTAAAAGCCTCAATATATGCAGGATACGGGGGGAGAGGTGGAAATTCAGGGAGAGAAGCATGCTGCATATCTCTGCCCACAATAACTGAATGAAGTTCTATCGTAATTTGATCTTGCCATTTTAAAAAGGGTGCTCCAACACGTTCTCAATCCCTTCTACTTCAAAAAATTCTTGTGCTCTTGGATCTGCTGGCAAGTATAGACCATTAGCATGATATCCAAAAACAAGCATCTCAAAGATTACTTCCCTATAAAGTGTGACATAGGTATATTTTTGTCTAACCGCTCCTATCGGATCTGTGGTAAGCTCTGGATCTTTTGCCTGCCTTATCCTGTCTAATGCTCTTAATGAACGCTGTCTTTTCATGTGTGGTCTTGTCTTGTATAATTCCCGATACCATGGTGGATTTTCAGATACTGCAACACGTACCATATGATCTAGATGTTTTTGTCTTGGTGCAGGTTCAAGTTTTACCACTAACATATTATCCCTTAATTCATGGTAGAATTGGTCTGCGTATTCTCTAAACAGGTTTCTTATTGGATCTGGTAAAAATCCTATTGAGTATGCGCTATCCCATTCTTCCTTAGGATCTACTAGTCTAACCCTCTTTTCCCTCATATTTATTAGAATATGTCAATATTTTAAAAGAATTATTGTGATTTATTATATCTTACTTTTAGGCTTAATAACCTTAAACTTTGTATATTTTTGCAATACAGTTGGAATTCTTATTGAGCCATCTTTCTGCTGGTAGCTTTCCATTATAACAACTAGGGCTCTTGATGTTGCAACTGCTGTGTTGTTTAGCGTATGAAGAACTATTTTTTCTCCTTTTTTAGTTTCCATTTTTATGTTTAAATCCCTAGCCTGAAAATCCGTACAATTGCTTAATGAACCCACTTCCCCATAATCCTTTGTTGTCG
>CAZDKM010000009.1:0-17702 GCA_964505985.1 Candidatus Woesearchaeota archaeon | reverse complement strand
GATAAACTATTGGATTTAATTAAGGAGAAAGAGGACAACATTAGAGATATTCTTCCTGATTTAGTTAAGCTAGGTCAAATTAAAAAAGAAGAGATTAATGTTGAAGTATATAAAGGGAAAGAGGGATTTAAAACAATTTTAAATTTAGCCTTAAATGAAAAGAAGGAACTACTGGGTATAGGGATAGATGAGTCTATGTTTGAAGCAGTTTTTCCATTTGAAATTAAGCAGTATTTTAGAAAAGAAAAGCTACTGGGAATTAGAGAAAGAATGATAACATTTGAAGGGGCTAAATTTGTTTATAAGCAACCAAACATAAAGTATAAGTATTTACCAAAGGAATATTTTAATCCAACACCAATGTTTACTTTTGGAAACTATACTTGTGTTATCATCTGGGAGCCTTTGACTATTATTTCGATAAAAAATGAGAATGTGGCAGACAGCTATAGAAAACAGTTTGAATTATTATGGAAAATAGCAAAACAATAGCTTTATTAAAAAAGAGAATTTAATCTAAAAGAGGTGATAATTTGAAAAAGAGGAATGTAATCATTATGGGAGCCGGGGGCAGGGACTTTCAAAACCTAATCACTCATTTCAAAGACAATCCAGCTTATAAAGTTGTTTGCTTTACTGCAGATCAAATCCCAGGCATAGAAAAAAGAACTTTCCCTAAATCTTTAGCTGGAAGATTGTATAAGAAAAATATTCCTATCTATCCTGAAGAAGATTTACCAAAGTTAATTAAAAAATTTAAAGTTGATGAGGTTTGTTTTTCATACAGCGATGTGTCCCATGAATATGTAATGCACAGGGCTTCTTTAGCTATTGCAAACGGGGCTTCTTTTAGCTTATTGGGGACTAAAGATACGTATATCCAGTCAAAGATTCCAGTTATCAGCGTATGTGCGGTTAGGACTGGATCTGGAAAAAGCAAGGTGAGCAGGAGAATAGCCTTGTATTTGAGGGATTTGGGATACAAGGTTGTTGCTATAAGACACCCTATGCCTTATGGGGATCTAAAAAAAGAAGCAGTGCAGAAGTTTTACCAATATGAAGATTTAGAGAAGAATAAATGCACTGTTGAAGAGAGAGAAGAGTATGAGCCTCACTTAAGGATGGGAATATCTGTCTTTGCTGGTGTTGATTATGTCAAAATTACAAGAGAGGCTGAGAAGGAGTTTGATGTTATTATCTGGGATGGAGGGAATAATGATTTTCCGTTTATAAAGCCAGACTTACATACAGTTGTTGTTGACCCTAGAAGGGCAGGGCATGAGCTGAAATACCATCCCGGAGAAGCTAACTTTAGAATGGCGGATGTGATATTAATTGTTAGGATGTGGGGGATTGGTGCAAAAGAAATTAATGAGATAAAGAAGAGCGCTAAGAGTTTAAATCCAAAAGCAAAGGTGATGACAATAAAATCTGAGATAGTTTCAGATCAGAGCAACTCAATAAGAGGAAAAAATGTTCTGGTTGTTGAAGACGGGCCAACTTTGACTCATGGAGGGATGACATATGGAACAGCAAGCGTTGCAGCTAAGATTTATGGCGCTAAGAATGTAGTGGACGCTGAGAAGTATGCTGTAGGTTCATTGAAAAATGTCTATAAAAAATACCCTCATCTTCATAAGGTTTTACCTGCTGAGGGATATGGGAAAAAGCAGCTGGAGGATCTTAGAAAGACTATCAACAGAGCTAAGGCAGATTTGGTTATACAGGGAACACCTTCTGATATTAAGAGGTTATTGAAGCCAAACAAACCGGTGGTATATGCTGGCTATGACATCAACATAAATAGCTTAAAGCCTTTATTCAGAATTATCAGAAAAATTGTAAAATGAAAATTATACCTAAGGAACATCCTTGTGGATGGTATAGCGGAATAGTGCACATATGGGATTTACCAGAAGATACAACCTATGTCGATTTAAAAAAAGAATTTAAATATAGGCTTCTTTACAGTGCCAAGGGAAATATATCTTGGAAAAAATTTACAAAAGTTTATGGAATCAACTATAATACTCTTCTCAGCTATAAACATAGACAAAGAATTACGTTAAAGACAATATGGAATTTGTTGGAATTAGCGAATGAAAATGGTGTGAAAATAACTAGAGAACATGTAGAAAAAAACTTGTCAAAGATAGGTGGGCATCAAAGTTTTATTGAGAATCCGAAAGTTCCATTTGATTTTAATAACATAGAAGGAGCAAAATTTATCGCTTCTATTTTGCATGATGGTGGAATAAGGACAAGAAATGCCTCTTTTTATTCAAATTATAACTTAGCTAAAAAGGAAGAGTTAGCAAAAACGGCAAATAAAATTTTTGGAAAGATAAGACTAAGTCTTAAAACAGATAGTGTAGAATTCCCTTTAATTGTAGGAATGGTGCTTACAAGAGGAATCGGACTTAAGACTGGAAACAAGGTTGTTAATAACCCCAGAATACCGGAATTCATTTTTTCTCTTGATAACCTATCAATTTCTTCGTATTTGAAACAAGCATATGACGATGATGGCTGTGTTGTTAAAGGGAAAATATCAAATAATAAGATTGTAACTATTACATGTAACACGGGTCATGCACTAATCCCCCCAGAACCAAATCTTCTTATTGGTATTAAGAGGCTTCTAGAGAGTTTAGAAATACCTTCACAAAAAGTTGTTAAAAGTAAATCTAAATATATTAAGAATAGGGGGTACATTAGTCAAGAATGGAAATTGTCAATAACTGGCTTATACTCCCTTATCAAGTTTAAAGAATTAGTCAACTTTGGGATTAATTATAAAATAAAAAATTTGTCTACAATAATAAAAGAACTAGAATTTTTATCTAAAAGGTTGCAGAATCCAAAAAATCTTTCAGAAAAAATAGTATTAAACATTTGCAAAAAAAAGAGATTAGTGGATAAACGTATCTTAGCTTTAGAAACTAATTTTTCTCCGCTATGGACGAAGGTACTATTAAATAGACTAGAAGATAAAGGATATTTAAGAAAATTACAAAAAATGAGATATAACTCTTTAGATAGATTTGTTTATAGGGGGGATAGAGATTAGAAAAGATTTGTTATCTATGTTAGATATATCTAAAAAAGAACTTTTTTATCTTTTTAAATTGGCTAAAAGACTAAAAAAACAGAAGATTAATAACAAGTTGAAAAATAGAAACATAATCTTACTATTTCAAAAGCCTTCTACTAGAACCAGAGTTTCATTTGAAGTGGGTATTAATCAATTGGGGGGCAAATCGGTGGTCCTTAATTGGAATGAATTACAATTAGGGAGAGGGGAAGCTATTGAGGATACTGCGAGAGTTTTAGAGTTATACTCTGATGCAATTATCGCTAGAGTATATGACCATGAAGATTTAGTTAAGATGAGCAAAATTACTAAAATTCCTGTAGTTAATTCTTTAAGCAACTTAGAGCATCCATGTCAGGTATTGGGGGATTTATTTACCATTTATGAGCACTTCAAAAAATTAAATGGGCTGAAATTGGCATATATTGGAGATGGAAACAATGTGTGCAATTCTCTTTTATTGGGGTGTGCAATAACTGGGATCGATATTTCTGTGGCAACTCCTAAAGGATATGAACCTAATAAATATATTGTTAAACAAGCTAAATTTTGTTCTAAATCAAAGATAGAAATTACTAATAATCCCATCAAGGCTGTTAAAAATGCAAGTATTATTTATACGGATGTTTGGGTTTCAATGCACCAAGAAAGAGAAAGGAAAAAAAGATTAAAAGCGTTTAGGGGATACCAGATAAATAAACCGCTATTAGATAAAGCAAATAGAAATGCGGTTGTAATGCACTGTTTGCCTGCACATAGGGGATTGGAGATTACAAGCGATGTAATGGATGGTCCAAAAAGTTTAATATGGGAACAAGCCTTCAATAGACTGCATATACAGAAAGCGATTTTATTGAAACTTCTATGTTAAATTTATAAATAAGTTCAAATCTACTTTGTTATGAATGTTGTTATAATTGGTGGTGGTTTCTGTGGTAGTTTATGCGCTAAGAAATTAGAAAAGGATTTTGATGTCATATTAATAGACAATAAGGAATATTTTGAATTTACCCCTTCTGTACCACATATTCTGCTTGATTACAGTTATAGGGATAAAATACAAATATGCCATGAAAGATATTTAAAGAAAACAAAGATTATCACCTCTAAGGTCGATTATATCGGTGTGGATTATGTAAAAATAAAAGGGAGAGAGATCCCCCATGATTATCTTATTATTTCCACTGGCTCTACATATAACCTCCCTTTCAAATCAAGCTTAGTTTCAGCTTTGTCAAGATCTGAGGACCTGCTGGATATACACAATAAAATTGAAAAAGCAAATGAAATTTTAATTGTTGGTGGAGGTGTTGTTGGTGTAGAGGTTGCTGCGGAGTTGGTCACTAAAACTGACAAAAATATTATAGTGGTTCATCCATATGACAGGCTAATGCAAAGATAACCTGAGAAGGTTAGCTATTATGCGACCAGATTTTTAGAGAAAAGAGGATGTAAAATCATACTCAATGAACGCGTAAAAAACAACAAGAGTAATATATTTTGTACAAATAGTGGAAAAATCAATGCTGATTTAGCTTTGCTATGTACTGGTATAATCCCTAACTTTAACTTTGAATCAAGCATAAAAGCAAATAAAAAAGGATTTTTGATTGTAAATGAAAATTTAAAAATATCAAATAGGATTTATGCTGGGGGGGATATAGTGAATGTAAAAGAAGAGAAAACCGCGCAGAATGCAAGGGAGCATGCCAAGGTTATTTGTAAAAATTTAATAAGAGATATTAGAGGTAAGAAGTTGTTAAAATATAAAGGGAGAGAAAGCCCTATGGTTATAAGCTTAGGAAATAAATGCGGAATATTTTTCTATAAAAACTTTCTTTTAACTGGGTTTATTCCTGGGCTGATGAAAAAAATAATAGAGAAGAGATTTATTATTGAATATAAATATTTTTAATTCATCTCATCAACTAAGTAGCTGTATATCTCCCCGAATGTTGGATGGATGTGTGGCATTTTTTTTAAATCACTTATTGTAGCTTTATAGTAAAGCAAAGGAACTGCTTCATGAATTAAATCAGAAGCTTCCTTGCCCACAATACTAACTCCTATAATCTGGTTGTTTTTTTTGTTCACAATGAATTTTATGAAGCCATCTGTTTCATCTAGACAAATGGCTTTTCCTAAATCGTTAAAAGGATATTTTCCTACCTTTATTTCTATCCTTTTCTCTTTAGCCTCCCTTTCCGAGATCCCGACCCATGCAAATTCTGGGTGGGAGAAAACGGCTATTGGAAACATATGATAATTAATTGATTGTTTTCTAAATGAGAACATATTTTTTGCAGCTATTCTCCCCTCTTCTACAGCAACATTTACTACGGGCAGATTCGAGGATGCGTCTCCTGCTATGTAAATGTTCCTCACAGAAGTTTGCAAATACTTATTTATCACTGGCTTCCTATCTTTTAGCCTGATTCCAGCAGATTCTAGACTTAATCCTTTAGTATCTGGTCTTCTTCCAAAGGCAGCTAAGATTTCATCCACAATTATTGCTTTTTTGCTTTTTCCTTGACTAAAGAATATCTTCTTTTTTTTTCCTGATTTTGAAAATTTAGTTAGTGTGGTATTTGTATATATATTAATTCCCTTTTCTTTTAGTGATCTTTCCAATTCTTTTGCACAATCATAATCAGTGCTGCTTAGAATTTGCTCACTTCTTTCTAGAATAACTGTTTTAACACCTAACTGATGCATGTAATAACCAAGCTCAATTCCAACTGGACCTCCTCCAAGAATTCCAATGCTTTTTGGGAACTTCTTTAGGTTTAATACATCATCACTTGTGAGATAGCTGGTTTCTTCTAATCCAGGGATTGCTGGAATGAATATTTTGCTGCCTGTTGATATTAAAAAATGTTTACCTTCTATTATTCTGTTCCCTACTTTTAATTTATTTTTAGAAATAAACTTTGCTTCTCCGTAAATTAATTTTATATTCTTGTTTTTGTTTATTAAATTTTTCCTGTAATCTGCAAACCCTTCTATGAGCCTATTCTTTCTTTTTATTATATAAGGGAGATTTACTTTGAAACTTTTGTTTATTTTTATTCCGTAAACATCAGATTTTTTTATGATTTCAGCAACTCTTGCAGAATATATCAGTGTTTTGGAGGGCATGCAGCCTTTTAAGATACATAAACCACCAAAGGGGCCTTTCTCTATTATGCAGATTTTCTTTTTCATTTCTGCTGCTGTTATTGCTGCACTGTAACCTGCAGAGCCCCCACCTACAACTACTAAGTCATATTTCATGAGAATAATAATCCTGATTTATATAAAAACCTTTGTTTGAATCTGAGAGTTGTGATTTAAGAATATTTATAAATGTTTATTGGGGTTATCTTAACATGCGGTGGTAGTACAGTGGTTAATATCTTGCCTTGCCATTTTTATGCAAAGAGGCAGGGACCCGGGTTCGAATCCCGGCCACCGCATTTATACGTATAATTCTTCTATAACATCTTTTATTATTTCCGCGGCTATTTCAGGATACCAGAGATTTATGAAATGACTACCCTCCACTTCCATGACTGACTTATTCTTCATGTCATTAAGCTTTCTTTTTGGTCCGTGAGCTAATTCTCCATTGAAAACATTCTGGAATGTAATACAGGGCCTTGGGGAATTTTCTAAACTACTTTTTGTAGCTCTAAGATAGTTCTGGGGCGTCATGTTATCTTTTAATCTAGTCAGTATATACGGTCTACAATACCTCGAAATTATTTTTAAATCGCGGGAGAATACATTACTCTGTTCTTTCTTTAACCTCCTTAAGTCGAAAGAGCCGTATTTTTTTATTACATTAGCCAGCATTCTTTCTGTTTCAAACATAATTGCCTGCTTGTAAGGCCTATCAATTTTCCTGAAAAATTCTGAATATTTTCTGTTTACCTTATCTATAGCTTCTATTATGTCTTTCTTCTCCCCCTGCAATTCTATGAAATCCATTATCCCAGGGAGGCTTTTTAGCCTGTTAAACTGCCTATGGACTAAAATAATTTTTGAACCGGATTCGACCTCTGCCCAGAAATTCTGATAAATTTTTAATCTTGCTTCATAATCATTTTCATCTCTTGCGACCCAGGCGTATTTTTTTCTATACTCAAAGAAGTCATCTGCTTCTGAAGCTTTATCATACATCGAGAGTGCGGTCTTCATGCTTGGAATATCCCTGTTGAAATCCACCCCTAAAACCCTGTCTCTTGGAAGGCCCCCAACAATTAATTTCCCTCCCAGCAGCTTCCAGAGGATACTCCCTACTGTCTCGCTGTTATCATCCCTAGAGGTGGTTCTTTCCAAGGCAGGACCTGCGTGGGGGCAGGCTATGACATAATCCCCTTCAGTTTTGTATACAATAAAACCTTTTTTTACATCAATCTTCATAAACTTATTATTCTCGGGGGATATATAAACTTTTATCCAATAGCAAGACTTTAAAACCTGATTTTCTGATTTTTATTATGGAATTTAAGGAGAAATTTGTTAGGAAATATGCATCTCTGACAGATATAGAGAGATTTTTAGAGTTTTCTCTGAAGGATATCAGGAAATCTATAAGAATCAATACTTTAAAGATTTCTGTGAGTGAACTAAAGAAAAGGCTTGCGGGATATAAATTGACGCAGATTCCATGGTGCAAGGAAGGCTTCTTTGTTGAGGGGCCAAGGACTGATTTGGGCAACTTAAGGGAGCACCAGTTGGGGTATTTCTACATACAGGAGGCTGCTTCAATGATTCCCCCAATTGTTTTAGACCCGAGAGGCGGGGAGATAGTCTTGGATGCCTGTGCTGCTCCTGGAAGCAAGACCACACAAATGGCATGCATGATGGAAAATAAAGGGGTTATAATTGCAAATGATATAAAACCAGACAGATTAACAGCTTTAGCTACTAATTTACAGAGATGCGGTGTCAGCAATGCAGTGCTTACTAAATCATGGGCTGAGGCTATTAACATGAAATTTGATAAAATATTACTAGATGCTCCATGCTCTGGAACAGGAACAATAAGAAAGTCCTTGAAAACAATTAAGATATGGAACCCGAATATGTATAAGAAACTAGCTGGGGTGCAGAAGAAATTAATCTGCCACTGCTTTGATTTATTAAAGAAAGACGGGATAATGGTTTACTCTACATGCTCTATTTCTCCTGAGGAAAATGAGGAGGTTGTTGACTTTTTATTAGGGATGTATAATAATGCTAAACTTGAGAAGATAAATCTTAACATTAAAAGAAGCAAAGCTATAACTGAGAACAATGGCAAGAAATTATCAAAGGAGATTGAGAAATGCCTTAGGATATGGCCGCAGGATAATGACACTTCAGGATTCTTTGTTGCTAAGATAAAGAGGGATTAATTCCAGTTCTTTGATATTTTTGAAATGATTTATATTTAAAGTAACCAACTTCACATTATTAGCTATACATGTGGCAGCAATAAATATATCTCTAAATTCTAATTCATACCCCTTTCTATTTAATTCTTTTTTGATATCACTAGCTATTTTTGTAGAGAGTTCATCAAATGGTATAATAGTTACTTTTTTTAAAAATAGGTCTATCTTATCAATATTTGTCTTTCTTGAATATAATTCAAAGACTGAAACAGATGAAATTGTAACTTCCGACTTTCCTACCTTTTCTACTATGTTTTTTCCTTCAATACTATTTTTTATTATCTCAATACAAGCATTAGTATCTAAGAGTATCTTTTGTTCCATCTAGCCCATCCTTTTTTTAGTTCTTTCATCACCTCATCGTATTCTTTGTCTCCTTCTAACAATCCAAGACATTCTCTTAGCCCTTCTCCTGTCTTTTTCTCTTTTTTTTCTAGAGACTCAAGAATGACCTCACTGTAACTCTTATTTTCTCTTTCTTTGATCTTCTTCAGGCTATCATACACCTTATTTGATACCATAATTGTTTTTGCCATAGTATTTATATGAATATGTATATATATAAAATTTTCTAATTTATTCTAGTTATTCCATTTTGTTTTTCTATTCTTATCACATTATCAACAAAGCTTTCTATTTTTGGATCATGGCTGACTATTATTATCTGCCTGGCTTCTAATTCATCTATAACATACTTCATTTTATCTAACTGCTCTGAACTAAACCCATCTGTTGGCTCGTCTAAAATTATTAAGTCCTTGGTCTTTACTTTTGTAATTATTTTACTTATTGCCTGATTTATGGCTAGCCTATAAGCTAATGCTGCTGCTGTCCTTTCCCCCCCGCTTAAATATGCATAATCTATATCATGCCCTTGCTGCTCTATTACCGGAGCAAAGGACTCATCGAGTTTTACATTTAAAATTTCATCATCTACCAGCATAAAAAACCATTTCTGGAAGAATGCGTCAAAATCTGAATGAACCTTTAGCATTACTTTTTTTTCCATATTATCCATCAGATCTGAGAAGTGCTCATTTATAAAAAATATGATCTTATTTAATCTGGTAAGAGATTCTTTTTCTTTTAGCTTGTTTTTTATTTCCAACTCAATTTTTTCTACGTCTATGCTAATTCTTCTTATTTCTTTTTCATGGCTAATTTTTTCTATTTCTAATTCTTTTTCCAATAATAATATTGACTCAAATTCACTCTTTACAAAAGCATAGTTGATTTTGCTTAATGATTCTATTTTTATTTCGAGATTATTGTTGCTCTCTTCTAAGGCTAATATTTCTTTTTCTAATTCTGTGTTTTCTCTTTCTATTTTGTTCTTTGATTCTACCTTCTCCTCTAATCTACTTTTTTGGAATATTTTAAGCTGGATATTTCTTTCTTCCCCCTTTAGATTTTCAACTTCCTCTTTCAGTGTTTTCAAGCTCCCTCTCAATAATGCCTCTTTTTCATTTGCTCTCTTTATCTTATCCTCAGAATCAATTATTACATTCTTCTCTGTTTCTTTTATAAAATGCTTATGATTTTCATTTACTTCTTGCTTACATACAGGGCAAATGTCCAAGCTGTTTATTTTGCTTATCAACTCTTCTGAGCTTTTTTTCTTAACATTTGACTCCCTTATTGATAAACTTAAATCTAGAGCCTCTTTTTCAAGTATACTTATTTCCACTTCTTTTTCTTGGACTTTTTTTCTTAACGGCCCATAGTCTGGAATTTCCAGGTTTTTATTTTCAATTATAAATTTTAAAATGCTGTTTAATTCATTTTTGTTTTTGCTTATTCTCTCTTTTTTTGATATTATTGAATTTTGATTTACTGAAAATTCTCTTTTTATATTGTTTAATATCTCTATTTTTTCTTCGATTTCTTTTATTTCTTCTTTCTTTTTCTTTATCTCATCTTTTACTTCTTCTATTTTCGGTGCTAATTCTTTTAATCTAACATTTATCTCTTCTCTCTCCTTAATTTTATTATTCTTTTCCTCTACTCTTCTATCTAAATCACTTATTCTGCCTTCTATTTCTCTTTTTGTCTCTCTTAAATTTGATAGAATTATTCTTGAGTTTTCCTTTATCCTCTTGTACTTATCTATTCCAAAGACTTTTCTTAATGTATCAAGCCTCATATCCTGATCTCCTGTCAAAATCTCCCTCATTTCTTCTTGAGGGGTATAAACTGTATATCTGAAAATTAGATTTTTACTTTTTGTGAGGAGAATTTTAGGGTATCCTAGTATGTTCAATATTCTCTCCTTTAATTCAATAGCGCTTAATGATTCTTTCTTCCCATTTATAAATAAGAAGCCAGTATCTTGCGAGACACTTTTGTTTGCCCTTTTTAATGTCCTTTTTATCTTTATGCTATTCTCTTCAATTTCAAATTCCAGTTCAACACTTCCTGAATCCTCCCCGTTCCTCAAGAGTCCGTTTCCTGATAATTCTCT
This sequence comes from Candidatus Woesearchaeota archaeon, assembly GCA_964505985.1. Lineage (GTDB taxonomy): Archaea > Nanobdellota > Nanobdellia > SCGC-AAA011-G17 > GW2011-AR20 > JAGVZJ01. The sequence goes on along the minus strand of CAZDKM010000009.1, from coordinate 6,727 downwards.
TTGTCTCAGACCAAATAAAGCAAAGTCTATAGCTAATAATATACTTGATTTCCCGCTTCCTATATTTCCGCTTAATAATGTGCTACCTTCAGGAATTGATATTAAGCTATCTGAGTAGCTTCTTATATTGTTTAGTTTTAATTCTTTTATTATCATAGTTCTAAAGCCTTTAACCCTGAATCTATGACTCTTTTTTCAAAGTCAGAATTTGTTTCTCCCTCTCCTTTCTCCAAATCCAAAGAATCTATCAATGTGGATATTAGCTCTTTGTTCCCAAAGTCTTTGAATTCCTCCTTTGATCCTTCAATTATCTTTTTCTCTATTTCCTCTGCATCTGAGGAATCAATCTGGATTTCAGTCAGTTCTCTTGATGATAATTTAGCAGTATTCCTTAATATGCTATATGCCCCCTTAAGCTTCTCATGTATTCTCCTGAAATTTACCTCTGAAGGCTTTCCGGATTTTAAGATCCCTTCAATCCTCAGCATGATTATTTTATCATTGTAATCTTTTACTGCGCTTATTATTTCCTCTTCAACCTCTTCCGGTGCTTTATTCTCAGCACTTATTTTGTAGCATTGAGCTTTTTTTAATTTTATTTCAATCCTTCTTACATTTAATTTCTCATCTACGATGCAAAACCTGCCAAATTTTAACTCTTCTAATTCCTTGAAATTATTTGGGAATAAAGGTCCAGGATAAACTATCTTTCCTTTACTGAATTCTTTCTCTAATAAATAATGAACATGGCCTCCAGCATAGTAATCAAAGTTTTTGGGGAAATTTTTTATTGATTCCCCTTCAACATCCCCCATGTCTCTTGGCTTGTATTCCTCCAACATTGTATGGAACATGAATATTTTGAATCCTTGCTCCTGCTCTAAGTGCTCTTTTGGCAAATTTTGAAAATGTTCTTTTTCTAGACCAGACCTTAGACCGAGAATTCCTGTTATCTTTACATTTGTTTTATCTTTTGTAAAAACTAATCTGTTGTTTTTAAATTTGAAGACATTTTTTACTAATCCTGAGCTTTCAAGGACATCCAGCATTGTCTTTCCAGAGGGGGAGAAATCATGGGAGCCAGGGATTATGTAGCAGGATATATTATGCTTTTTTAATTTTGAGAGAATTTTACTTGTTTTTTTTATCAAGTCTATGTCTGGGAGAGAGGTGTTGAACAAGTCTCCTGCTATTAAAACGAAACCAACATTTTCCTCTATGCATCTGTCTATTGCATAACTGAAGCTTTCAATACCTAATTGCTTTAGCTCTTCCTCTCTCCAGCCTCCAATATGGCAGTCTGCTAAATGGGCGAATTTCATAATAAAGAAAAAGAAAGAAAACTTATAAAGTTAATAGAAAAGCTTATATATTATACTATAGTTTACTATATTTGATGTATAATGAAATCAACAACCATACAATTAGATAGCAGGACTGTAGAATCTTTAAAAAAAACCAAGGAATATCCAAGGCAGACTTATAATGAGCTAATAGAAAAGATGTTAGGTTTATTTAAGAGAACAAAAGAAAAGAACCAATATGACAGATTTTTACATAAGATACAACAGCAAAAGATGAAGGAATTGTGGGATAATGCTGAGGATGAAGAATGGGAGAAAAGCTAAGAGCAGGGGATGTAGTTCTGGCCCAAGTCCAGTTTACGGATACTTTTGATATAAAAAAAAGACCCGCGGTTGTCTTATTTGAAGAATTTGATAACGTGGTTGTAGCTGGGATTACTAGCAACTTAAGAATGCAAGGCATTCCCTTATACAAAAAAGAAGGGGCTGTAAAAGACAGCATTATTAAACTTAATTACATTTTTACTATATCTAAATTAATGATATTGAAGAATATTTTTTATTTAACTTCAGAGAAAAAGAAGACTTTATTTAAAGAATTAACAAAGAAACTAGAGCCTCTTAATTGTTAAGATTCATAAAGTTAGTTCTACTGGTTTAAATCCACTTCATAGTTTACAGTTCTTGCTTTTACTTCCTGTAAGCATACTGCTTTTTTACATATTTGCAGGGAATCCCAGTTTACTTGATCAATCGGATAATCAGCTGTCTGGCCGTCTATAGAGATACTGCATAATAACTGGCTGTCTTTAAATTTACAAAGTTTCTGTTGTAATTCTTCTTTTGTAAAAACTTCCACACACTGTAAATTACTGCATGTCCATTCTTCTTTACCTGAGAGAACAGATGCGCCTGTTATTCCCCCAATACTTGTTACTGTTAAAGCTAATAACCAGATTAGAATAATACCTCCTATTATTGCTTCTCTTCTTTCCATACTGTAATTGGTTATTTAGATTATTTAAACCTTACTTTGGGATAAGAGTAGCAGAAATAAGGCATGAAAACATACAGGATTGATAACTATTTGAATAGAAAGGTTTAAATACCACTTATGCTCCTAAGTAGTAAAGGTGGTAAAATGTTAAAATCAATCAAGATAAACAAGGAAAATTATGAAAAACTCTGCAATGTTTCCGGGAAATTAACAGAAAAATTAAATAGGCCTGTTTCTATAAATGAAGCAATAAGCTTTCTATACAAAAAAAGGAGATTAAGTGAAATAGCAGGAACATGGAAGATGGAAGATAAAGAAGCAGAGGACATAGGGAAGAATCTTAAGAGTGGCTGGAAAAAATGGAAGATAAAATCTGCCTAGATACAGATTTTTTAATTAATTTTCTGAGAAATAAAAGTGAAGAAGTTGAATTCATAAAGAATAATGAAGACAAGGAACTGGCAACTACACTCGTAAATATATTTGAATTATATTATGGTGCGTATAAATCCAAATCCAAAACTCAAAATTTAAAAAGCGTTTCTTTATTACTCGAAAGACTTGAAATATTAAACTTTTCTCTGGAATCTGCTAAAAAATCAGGGGAGATTCTAGTCGAATTGGAAAAAAAAGGCGAGACAATAGATTATAGGGATATATTTATCGGGGTAATTACCCTAAATAATGGTTATTCTATAAAGACTAATAATACAAAACATTTTGAGAAAATAGGAGGATTAAGAATATGCAGTGTTAATAAGGATGAGAACGCAGAATCTGAAAACTAAGCCCTTTAACAAAACTTATGATAATTTAAATATTTCTATAAACATCGAAAGCTTTATAAATATAAAAATCTAAAATAGAAATATGAAAAAAGTAGAATTGGTTTACAGGGAAGTATTGTTTAATGCTATTGAGAAAAATAATCGAACATTGACCCAGTCTTATCTATCCAAGACTCTAAAAATTTCCTTAAGTACAGTTAATTTAGCCTTGAAGCCATTGGAAAAAATGAATGCAATTAAGATAAGGAGGATGGGATTTGATGTAATAGACGTTAAAAAAATACTATACTACTGGGCAAGCAGGAGGGATCTAGAAAGGGATATAATCTATAAAACAAGGGTGGAAGAACCAATTAAAGTTATAGAAAAGCAAATGCCCGATAATATAGTTTTTACAGCTTACTCAGCATATAGGCTTAAATTCAAGGATATGCCTGCGGATTATTCAGAGATTTATGTCTACGGCACGGAGGATATTAAGAAAAGATTCAAGGAAAATAATAAGACCCCAAATTTATTCGTATTAAAAAATGATAATTTAATTGAGAGATATGGAAAGACAGTTATATTAGCAAATTTATTTGTGGATTTATGGAATTTAAAGCAGTGGTATGCTAAAGATTTTCTAAAAGCACTGGAGGCTAAAATTGGCGGAATTCTGGAATAGCTTATTGACAGAGAAAAGCTGGGATTTATTAACCATGATTTCAAAAGAGTCCTTTGATTTTATTGTAATTGGTGGCTGGGCAGCTTATTTATGGACCAAACTCCACAAAAGCAAGGATATTGATATTGTGCTAACAAATATAAAAGATATAGAGCTTCTAAAACAAAAATACAACCTAAAGAAGAATGATAATTTAAAAAAGTACGAAATAAGTTTTGATGAGATAGATTTAGATATATATGTCCCTTATTTTTCAGAGCTTTCAATTCCTGCAGAGGACCTTAAAGAATACTCCACAAAAATAGAAAACCTAAATGTAGTAAGACCAGAGGTATTATTAATCTTAAAACAGGGAGCTGAACTTAATAGGGGAGAATCAGTTAAGGGGGAGAAAGATAAAATAGATATAATGACTTTGCTCCTTTTCACAGATATGGATTTTAATTTTTACTTTGGGCTATTAAAAAAATATAGGCTTGAAAATTATTATTTGAGGTTGAAGAGGATAATAAATAATTTTAGAGATCATGAATATTTAAATTTAAACCCAAGAGAATTGAAGTTAAAAAAGAAAGAGATACTAGATAAATATAAAAGGTGTTTGAAAAAAGAGGCTAAATAAGTCCTTTAACAAAATTTATAAATAAGAGATTATTATTTATTTCATTAAAAAGATGGTGATGCGTATTAAAAATTTGCTGTATGTTCTGTTATTTGTTTTAGTATCATCTACATTTGTATATGCAGCTGACTTAATGTCATTTACAGCTAATGTTAAAGATGGTTCTGGTAATAACTTTGGAGCAGGGGATGTTGTTGTGGAGATATATGATGCTGCTTCCGGCGGAAATTTGATTTACAACTCAACAAATGATTTTCTCAAAAATGTCTCTAATGGGCAGGTAGATGTGATGCTTGGCTCTGGTACACAACTATTGAATTTAGTTTATGGAAAAGACTATTACATGGAGGTTTATTTAAACAGGACAGATTTGGACTTTCAAGGGAGGGAAAGACAGCAATTTCAGGCAGGGATTGGAAATGTTACAAGCGCAAGAATTTCCAATGTCACAGCAGAATCTGTTTTATCTGGAACATTTAAAGGAAATAGCTATACTTTGACTGGCGGTTTAATCTTACAAAGCAGCTTAAATGCAACTCATGTTCTGCCAAGCTCTAATGCTTCTTATAATCTTGGGGAGCAGGACAGCAGGTGGTGGAATAATATTTTTGGGGTTACTGGTTATTTCTTAAGCAAGGTTGGCATAGGAACTACTAATCCTAGCTCAGCTTTAAATGTAACTGGGAATGTTGGGGTTACTGGAACTGTTACTGCTAATGCTTTTGTAGGATCTGGAACTGGATTAACTGGGGTGAGCAGTATGGTTTATACTAACTTAGCTTTAACCAACCAGAGTAATGTATTTAGTGGCAATATTACCATTACAGAGAATTTAACTGTAGATGGGGGGACTTTATATGTTGATAGTGTTAATAATAGGGTGGGTATACTAACAGTAAGTCCAAGTTCAGCCTTGAATGTTACAGGGGATGTTGGGGTTACTGGAACTGTTACTGCTACTTCATTTGTTGGTAGTGGGGCTGGTTTGACAGGAATAAGCGGGATGAGCTATACTAATCTGGCTTTGAGAAATGAAAGTAATGTTATGCAAGGGAATTTAACACTAAAAGAAAGCAATTTCACAATTAATGGGAGTGTTTTCTATGTAGAAGGAAAGACCGGGAGAGTTGGGATTGGGACCACCTCTCCTCAAGGCTTATTAAACATTGAAGCAACAAGTGGAAACTTATTCAATATCAGCAATGGTACAGCTAATCTTGTTTTGGTTGATATAAAGGGCTATGTCGGCATCGGGACGACGAGTCCAGGAACGATATTGAATATAAGTGCATCAACTAATCAAAAAATATACATTAAGAAAGGTTATATTTATGACAATGGAAATGCATTGGTCTTGGGACATGACTAACAATCTTTTTAGAAAAAAGATTGTATCAAAAAGAAAAATAATATGAAATGGAAAATAAAAGGGGAATTTGGAAAGAGAATATAATTTTTATTACTTTATTTGTTCTTCTGTTCGTTTCTGGATGCCAATATATTAAAAATCCCGATGTAGCTGATACACAAACACCTGTTGATAATTATGGAGGGGATGAAATTATAGAGAATGCTTCTGCTCCAATACCTACTGCTTCTGATAGCGGAGAGATAGAGTTTACTGTTTTAGAAATTATAAATAAAAACAATGAGGAATATGCAAGAATAACAGTAGATAAAGTGATCTCTTACTCCAGAGATGAAAATGCTTATTATGATGAAATAAAAGAAGGTGATGTTTTTGAATTTTATCTTCCTTTTGGAAGTAAGGAAACTGATACTAAACTGAATGATGCTACTTATGGTTCTGTTTTAAGCGGGCTGAATAATGGAGACAAATTAAGAGGGGCAATAGCAGGATGCCCGGATAAATGCAATAGTGGTAAGGGATGGGGGCTGTTCTTGTATTCTTCAATAATCTTTGTTGAGGAATAGACCTTTATGTTTTTATTTAGACCATGTTATCTTTTCAGAAGAAAGATATAAGAGTATAATTTTAAGAAGTTCTTGTAATTATTTCTTAGCTATTTTTCAATAAAAAATTACTCGGGAATTTCTCCATATAAAATATAAAAAAGGAATATTATAAAATAATTCAAATAAACTTATCTTACCCTATTGGCTTTTATAATTCTCATTTCTTCTATTGGTCTTATTAACCTTCTACCATCCTCATAGATATTTTCTAATTGTCCTATAAATTCTGGTATTTCGGAAAAAGTCGTATTTTGTCAAAATAAATTAGGATAGAAACATTTAAATATATAAACATAATACACATATTTACACATAATTGGAGGTAAAATATGACAACTATGACTTTAGCAGTTCCATCAGAACTGAAACATA
>CAZDKM010000008.1:13399-17813 GCA_964505985.1 Candidatus Woesearchaeota archaeon | reverse complement strand
CGACCCCTTGGTTAAAAGCCAAGTGCTCTACCAAGCTGAGCTACCGGCCCATTCGCCCTGGCCGGGAGTCGAACCCGGGTCCCGGCCTTTCTATGTAGTTAAACACGACAGGGCCGGATGATAGGCCACTACACTACCAGGGCATCCTCTTATTTCAAGAGCATTATGACAGCATGAATCTGAAATTTTGAATGAATTTTGATTGATTTTTCCCCACATTTTAAGAAAGATTTGTCTCAAACATCAATGGAAAATAGATAAATATTTAAGCGTTTCTATTTAAACCCGCGAGCTGAATACTCACCCTCTCCCCTAATATTTTTTCAAGCTCCTTTATATGCTTCTCAGTAATCTCACCTGCTCTTGGTTGTTTTACTTCCGAAAGATAATCATAAAATTCCTTGACATCTATTTCCTTAGCATCTTCAAAGCCGTTTTTCCTTATAACAACCTTATGAACATTATCCTTTTTCTCTTTTCCCTCTCCCACAATAAACATCACATCCTCAAATAAATACAACCTGCTTTTCTTATTCCCATGCTTCAGCACAAAGCTCGAGCTTTCCATCTGCCCTGTTTTCTCCTTCTGTATATTCTCCCCAGCATACTTAATAAACATCCTCGCAGTTCTCCTCATTTTCTGGGATTCTGCTTTATTCATCTTCTTCTTGTTGATGTCCTTTAATTCATTAAATCTCTCCAACTGTTTTCTTGATATTCTCTTATCTTTAACAAGCTGTTTTAAACCTGCCTCAACATTGCCTTTAATCCCATAAAAGTCAGCTAATTCCTTTGCGCTTGTCTCAACCTCCTCAGCAACATCCTTTATCTTCTTGGCATCAAATCTTGTCTCAAGAACATTGAATAGTTTCTTTATTCTCTGCAGGTATTCATTAGCCCCCTTTAATAATCTGTCAATCTCTGCCCCCTTGACGTCCTTGACAGTTCCATGCTCAATATCCTTGTAGTATTTTCTTATTTCCTCTAAGTTCTTGACATATTTCTCTTCCAGTAATTTTTCCTTATTGACAAATATCTCTCTCAACAGTTTAATAGTCTCCTTTGGCGTTGGTGGATTTAATCCATAAAGCATCAGTGCTGCCTGCGCAGGATTCAACATTGCATAATACAAATCCTCTCCCACCACACTTAATAATTTCCCTCTTGTTCTCTCCAATAGCTTCTCTCCTAAATCCATCTGCAGGTCTATCGCTTCAGAACTCGGCTTTATCCTCCCCATCTTTAATAACAATTTCCAGGGCATAAATACCCCTCTGTCATATAGCGGAACTCCATCTCTTAGGAAAGTAAATATAACCGGATTAGCATCCTTAACACTTTCCCAGAAATCAGTTAATATATAAGTCTGGACATGGAATTGTTTATTAACCCCTGTAACCCTAGAGGCCTCAGATCCCTGCCCAATTATGATTGCTCTCAGTTTATCTTTTAATTCAAACCTTGACATTCTTTTAACATCAGTGTCATCTACAACAACATAGACATCTATATCATTGCTTTTCTTATCCCCTCTAAACAAGCTGCCAGCAGCAACATAGCTCACAATGTACTTGTCAAACTTTTTCAGCACCATTGACTTATGCACTTCCGCAATCCTTATTGCAGCCAGAAAATCCTTTGGATCATAAATTGTAGCACCCATCGCTATTAATTTTAATAATTCATATTTGCCATCGAAGCAGTTTTCCTTTAATTCATCTAGCAAAAGAACTTGTGGTTTTATCTTCTCATTTACACCTCTAACTAATTTCCCAGCCTCAATACTCACCTTATCTGCAAAATCATACTTGTTAACCTTCTTATCCTTTGGGTTGCTCAATAATACCAGAACATCAATAGCATCTTTATCCGCCACAGGAGGTTTCTCTCCCGGATATAAAGGCTGGAAATTCTTATCAATCTGTTTAGGAGGCAATAAAGCAACTCCTACTAAATTCTGCCTATAGTCCTTTAATAATAAATCCCTAAATTTATCAAGATCCTTTTTGATTTGGTCAAATTTTTTCTTAATCTCTTCCTGTACTTCAGAATCAATAGGAGGTTGTAAAGGCATCATACTACTTTCCTTTGTTTCCCTTTTTTAAATCTTTCTTTTTAAGAAAATAAAATCCTATCGCTGATAAAATAAAGATAACTGCTAATCCAAGGTTGATTATAAAGATTTTATTAAAAACTGGATTAATCCAGCCAGATAAAAGGTCTTTAATAGGACCCAAAGGAACAGCCCCCAGCTTGATTTTGCTTGCCAAAACATCCCCTGCCAATAATCCCTGTATTACCTTATAATAAACAGCAGCTAATCCTGTTGTAACAGCCCCCTTAACACATATGCTATAACCAGCCTTCCTCCAGTCCATATTTCCTAAAAATATAAATAAAACACCAAGGACAATCAAAACAATGCTTCCAGCTATTACTGCCATAGAAACAAACTCAAACCCCTTTACCCCATCTGCCAAGCTGTCTATCTGTTTGTTTAAATCCTCAACCCCCTTGGCAAAATTTGGATTATTCTGGACAAAGGCTCTTGGATCATCCTCCATCTGCCTCAATATATCGCATCCTTCCTTGTCAGGAGCTTCATTGCATTCAGCTTTTACCTCCTCTAATGTTTTTCCAGGGCTGCCTTGTTGAATTAAACCTTCTAAGAACTCTGGAGAAGAAAACATCCCCACAACCACCTCCTCTCCTTTTCCCCTCAAAAGATCCACATCATTAATAACAAACCCAGTTAACAATCCAAACAGCAGTAAGGTTAAGCCTAATCCAAAAAAAGCCCCCCCAAAAAATCTGCTTATTGCTTTTAATATCTCCATTATCTTCTCCTAAATAAAAAATATACAATTATAATTATAATAACCAAGACCGCCAAAGGAATATCAGGCAATAACCCATACCTGCTGATTAGCCATACTGCAATTAATAAAACAAGTAATGTCCCCAATCCCCAGCCTTCATCTTGATGCTTTAAGCTTCTCTCAAATTCCTTTCTGAACCTTTTATCCTTAAGAAGCTTCCTCATTTCCTTATTCAAGAAGCCATCACCCCTCAAAAAAATATATTTTTTGTTATATAAATGTTTCTTCATCTAAAAATTCATCACTCATTAGCCTTTCATTAATCTCACCTTTCAGATTTTCAAATAATAACTCTTTAGCATCTTTTTTATGGTTGCTTAACAGCCAGGCTAATTTTACCAAAGTGGTTTCAGGGGTCATATCATTCAAATGCCCCAAAACTCCAATTTCTTGCATTTCTCTTTGATTTGAATAGACATTCAAGTTTAACCTTCCAAAAATTGTTTGTGCGGCTAATACCACAATTGTTTTTTTAGTTAATGTTTTCAGAGCATTAAATATCCTCCTATGCTCTTTAGTATATCTATCCAAAACGCTTGTTGGCAAGTTTCCAATGCCTGAAGCTTCTATAACCAAGCCATCATAATTCTTGTAAAATAAAAATTGTTTGGCATCCATATTAATTGTTGATTTTAACAAACCAATTTTTAATTTGTCATTAAATAATTTTAAATTTAGTTTTCCATTGCAGTTTTTATTAAAACTTTTATCAATATATTTTATCTCTCCCTTCCTGTAATCAACTAATGCCCAAGGTCTTGCATTAACAGCTTTGAAAGCATCCCTCCTCGATGTATGCATCTTTCTCGTCTTCAACCCAGGCAATATTGCGCAATAATCATCATTAATACCAACATGCATGCATATTCCAACATCGCACATCTCAGAATTGACAGCAAAGTAAACAGCATTGATTAAAATCATTCCAGCATCGCTGCTTCCACTGTCAGAGCTCCTCTGTGATCCAACCAGCAGAACAGGAACATTCAGGTTTTCCAGGGCAAAAGACAAAGCAGCAGAAGTATAATGCAGAAAGTCAGTGCCATGAGTTATTATTATCCCCTGAGCTCCATCATCAATTTCTTTTTTAATCTCTTTAGCTAGTATGTTAAAATGCACAAGCCTGATATCCTGGCTCCAAATATTCCATATTAATCTGGAATTTATAGTCGCAATACCATTCAGCTCTGGAAACATATTCACAATCTCCTCTGGTTTAAATCTCGGAGCCACAGCCCCTGTTTTGTAATCAACTTCAGAAGCAACTGTACCGCCAGTATGAAGTATAGAAATTTTTTTCATTCCTTTTTTCACTTCAATTTTTTTAATTATCTTGTCTTTTTTATGTCTCTTAATTAATTTAATTTTCTTAATATCTTTTTTATTGATGCCAATATTGTATCCTGAGTTCAACTTAACTCTAACAACATCTTTTTTTGTTGAATTTATAAACGAACCAGAAAAAATTTTGTCTTTTGTAGCAACCTCTACTGTATCTCCTGTGGTGGGTTTAGCCATATAAGGGTTAACAAATA
>CAZDKM010000008.1:0-13389 GCA_964505985.1 Candidatus Woesearchaeota archaeon | reverse complement strand
TCTCAAACCTTAAATATATTCTCCAATATATATATTGATTTTAACAAAAGTTTATATATAAGAATTATGTATAAAATAAGAATAAGTTAATGATTTTAATTTGGGCGTTAAAATCATAAACGATTTGGGCTTTCGAATAACGTTTGACGAGTTTGGGCAAAACGTAAAACGCTGTTTCTAAAAGAGATATATGTAGAACTAGAATATAAATGTTATTATAGTTTGATATATATCTTGTAAAATAACAATTAAAGAAACATAAAGAGGGGGAAGGCCAAATGGATTTTTTAATACAAGACGCTTTGCAAGAAGCAAAAGAAAGAAACAACTTCAACAACTTTGAGGTTGGAAAAGCTAATATAAAAGTGGTAGGGATTGGTGGAGCAGGAACCAACGCAACATCATGGTTATACAAGAAAGGGATACAAGGTGCAGAGATTTTCGCTCTTAATACAGATAAACAACATCTGGATATTTCTGAAGCAGATAGCAAGATATTAATTGGCAGGGAATTAACAAAAGGACTTGGAGCAGGCGGTTATCCTAATGTAGGAAGCGAGGCTGCAAAAGAAAGCCTGCATGATCTAAAAGAGATAGTGACTGGCACTGACATGGTATTTGTCTGCGCAGGAATGGGAGGAGGAACAGGAACAGGAGCAGCCCCAGTAGTTGCTAAACAAGCTAAAGAAGCTGGAGCCATTGTTATAGGCACTGTCACAATGCCTCTTAACATTGAAAAAGCCAGAATAGACAAAGCTGAGTTTGGCCTGCAGCAATTAAGGCAGGTTTGCGACACAGTAATAGTTATTGATAATAATAGGCTAGTAGCTATTGCAGGGAATCTTCCATTAAAACAGGCTTTTGCAGTGGCAAATGAATTAATCTCTACAATGATAAAAGGAATTGTAGAAACAATCGCCGTGCCTAGCCTTGTTAATTTGGATTATGCTGATGTAAAAGCAATTATGACAAATGGAGGAGTTTCCATCATAGGTATTGGAGAGTCTGACACAGACAACAGGGTAGATGAGGCTGTAAAGAGAGCTTTAAGCAATCCTTTATTGGACGTAAGCTACTCTGGAGCAACAGGAGCTCTAATACATGTAACAGGTGGTGAGGACTTAACATTAGATGACGTAAGCAGAGTAGGAGAGGTTGTAACAGAGGCCCTTGACCCAGATGCACAGGTTATCTGGGGAGCAAGAATCTCAGATGACATGAACAGCAAATTAAGGGTAATGGTAATAATAACAGGAGTAAACTCACCATACATCCTAGGAAGACAGAGTGTATCACAGTCATCCGAGTCTAGCAGAAGACTTGGTTCTGAGCTAGGGATCGAGATGGTAAAGGCGCATAAAGGATTTCTCTAACCCCCTTTTGCCTTTAGGCTAATGCTTTCCCCAAGCATTAGTCCCCCTTTTTCTTTTTTTAAGTTAAAGTTATAAGTTTATACTAAAAAAATCCTTAAGAGAAGCGCAAAATAGCAAATAAAAAATTAGTCTAAACAAAAACTATCACAATATCGTCTTAAGAAATCTAGTTTAGCTAAAATAACTTCTGCTTCTTCCTTTAAGTTAGCTATTAACCCTTCCAACCCCCCAGGAGTCGCCAATTCGTATCTTTTTAAAAATTGCTCCTGAGCTTCTCCACGAATAATTGCAGGGCTAAATTGTCATCTGGTGTTCATAGAACTAGTATCTCTAACGCTAAAAGAACCATCATTTCTGACACTATCAATTATAACAGCATAAGTAACACTCCATCCTTTATCAACATAAACTTGTCCAGGTTTTAACTTATTTCACTCATCTTCCTTCTTCAATTCTCCTTAATTCTTCAACCCCCCTTAAATAAGGTACAACTATTCTCCCCAGAGATTTAGTCAGCTCTGATTGTGGATGACCAATACAATACTCAAAATCAAGTACGTGCCAGGAATCCACAACTCTTGACTCATCCACCCCTAAAAGTCGTGAAAGAGTTCCACGTCTAACAAAACCAGTATAAGAATCATAACCTACTACAAGAGCGTCTCTCTCAAATAACCTCCCTTCCTGAATAATTCTTACTTTTTGTGGGCCTATCCTATTGCCAATAAGACTTTTTTTTCTTCCTAGCACAAGAGCCCTTCCTACCTTGTTGCCAGCATATAAAACTAATTCTATATCAAATCCTCCAGATCCTCTCTCAACTTCTTCATTATCAACTCTTTCTCTTTCTTCCCCCGGCAAATCATCTGTCTCATCTAAAAGATGGTAAGTACTAGAGAAATCAACATGTTCTCCTTGACTAGAGACTAACCATACTACTCTCTTACCAGAAGAATATTCTGGATTACCATTGCTACCGACAAGAACGCATAACCTATCCTCTCTTCCAGAAGAAGCCATCCTATTCCCTCTTTTATCAACCCTGCTAATTATTGTTCCTTCAGGTGCCATTTTAATCCTCCTTCTTCAATTCCTCTCTAACCTCAGAAAATTTCTCTTTTAATTTAGAAAAAAAACCCTTGCTCTCTTTTGCTGCTTCCTTTACCGCTTTAACATTCTCTTCCTTAATCAAAGGAAAAGCAGTTGCCTGAGAAGTTGAACTCCCATACTGCTCATAATAGGTTAAAGTCCTTATATCGTGCTTTTCCTTTTCATCCTTAGTTTCATCAGAATAACCCGCAGCAATCACGCTCACAATTTTATAGCTATCCGGAGTTCTTAAGATTATAGCAATCTCATCCTCATCAAAAGCGCTAACCCATGTGGTATTAATGCCAAGATCAGTAGCTTTCAGCAGAATATTCGCAGTAGCAGCTGAACAATCCTCTATGCCATAAACCTCTGCCCTTTCATTATAAAATCTTCTCAGATTAGTCAAATCACTGCACACAACAATCAGCACAGCTGCCTGCCCTATCCACGCCTGGTCCATGCATGCCCTAGCAATCTCCTCCTTTTTCCCCTCATCTGTCACAACAATAAATCTCCAGTCCTGTAAGTTCCCGGCAGAAGGAGCCTTTCCTCCAGCTTCTAATAATCTGGTTATAGAATCCGGATCAACCTTCCTGTCAGTAAAGGATCTTACTGAAAACCTCATGTTTAATGTATTATCCAGCTCCATTTTACAAAAGGTTTAAATTTGATAAGATATATAAGAATTTCCAAATGGAATATTCTTCCCTAGTCAAGGTTTACAAAGCAATAGAATCCACTTCTAAAAGGCTTGAGAAGACAGGAATAATCTCTAACCTGCTAAAAGAAGCCCCAAAATCCCAGATAAAAACAATTATCTATCTTCTAGAAGGAAGGGTCTTCCCAAAATATGATGAAAGGAAGATTGGCTTTAGCACCAGAATGATGATTAAATCTTTATCTTCATCAACAGGAAGATCAATAAAAGAGATTGAGTCTAAATTAAACAAGCTGGGAGATCTTGGTTTAGTCGCAGAAGAATTGTTAAAAAACAAGACCCAGTATACTCTAGCTCAAAAACAATTAGACATAGAAAAAGTATTTTCAAATATCCAGAAACTTTCAACTTTAGAAGGTCAGGGAGCTGTAAACAGAAAAATATCACTGGTAGTTGAACTGTTAACCCATTCCTCATCAGAAGATTCAAAATACATTGTAAGGACTATTTTAGAAAAACTAAGAGTTGGAATAGCCCATGGAATTATCCGGGATTCAATAGCAAAAGCATTTTCTTTAGATGTGAAGGAAGTTGAAAGAGCTGCAGATATCTCAGGGGACTATGCTGAAATCGCAGAATTGGCAAAAAGCTCAAAAAACCTAAGTGACATAAAACTCTCAGCTGAAAAACCAGTTAATTCAATGCTTGCTTTATTGGCAGAAGGCATAGATGAAGTCTTTGAAGCACTAGGAACTCCAGCGCAGTTTGAATATAAGATAGATGGATTTAGATTGCAAGCAGTAAAGGGAAAAGAAATTAAGCTTTATACGAGAAGATTAGAAAATGTGACAAAGCAGTTCCCGGAAATAGTAAATTATCTAAGAGAGAACATAAAAGCAAAATCATTCATAATAGACGCAGAAGCAGTAGCTTATGATTTAAAAACAGGAAGGCATAAGCCCTTTCAGACCGTTTCCCAGAGGCTAAAAAGGAAATATAACGGTGAAGAGATGGCTAAAAGATTCCCAGTTGAATTGGAGATCTTTGATATCATGTATTATAATGGAAAGTCATTGATGAATTCTGCATTAAAGGAAAGAAGAAAGATTTTGGAAAAAATAGTAAAGCAAAGCAAGAGAAAAATTCAGCTGACAAAGAAATTAATTACCTCTGACAAGAACAAAGCAGAGGAATTTTTTAAAAATTCAATAAAAGAAGGTTATGAAGGATTAATTGCAAAAAATTTAAACTCTTCTTACAAACCTGGAAGATATGTTAATGGGTGGATGAAATTAAAAAAAGTTCTTGATCCATTAGATTTGGTAATAGTAAAAGCAGAATACGGTGAAGGTAAAAGAGCAGGCTGGCTTACAAGCTATACTGTTGCATGTAAAAAAAATAATAATCTATTAGAAGTTGGAAAAGTTTCAACAGGAGTCAAAGAAAAATCACAAGGATTAACATACAAAGAGTTAACTAATCTATTAAAACCATTAATAATATCTGAAAAAGGAAAGGAAGTTGCAATGAAGCCAAAAATTGTAATTGAAGTCGGCTATGAAGAAGTCCAAAAATCCCAAAAATACTCATCCGGCTATGGATTAAGGTTTCCAAAAGTATTAAGATTAAGAAGTGATGAGAAAACAGTAAAGACAATTGATGATTTAGAAAAGGTAATCAAGGTTTACAACTCGCAGAAAGGTAAAAAATAGATTGCAAAATAACAACTAACCAATAACAATCTTTATATATAGAAATGTTTTTACATTTTAATAATAATCATTAAAAAAAGAGGTGTGCTATCACCAGGAGAGTGGTTATACATGATTGTAAAAGAGGAGTTTCTAAACAAGCTAAGGCAGTTCTTTGGCTTAAACCTCTATGCAGTGAGGATATGGACAGCTTTGCTTTCAAGAGGGGTCTCAACAGCCGGGGAATTATCAGATATAGGGAATGTTCCTAGATCCAGAGCTTATGACATTCTGGAGTCATTAGAGAAAAAAGGTTTCGTAGTTATGAAATTAGGGAAACCAATAAAATACATTGCAGTTGAGCCAAAAGAGGTTGTTGAAAGGGTTAAAAAACTAGTAATGGAAGATGCAGGTGAGTCTGTTAAAAGATTAGAAGAATTAAAAACTACAGATGTTCTAAAAGAACTTGATTTATTGCATAAACAAGGAATCGAGTTCATTGAGCCAACAGATTTATCCGGAGCGATAAGAGGCAGGCATAATATTTATGCGCATATAGAGTCAATGATAAAAAATGCAGAGAACTCAGTCACAATTGTTACAACAGGAAAAGGCCTTGTAAGAAAAAATGAAGCATTAAGAGCTGCCCTGGAAAAATTAAAAAAGAAAAATGTAAAGATAAGGATTGCAGCTAATTTAAACAAGGCTTCATTAGATGCAGCCAAGCAATTGTCCAAGATCGCAGAAGTAAGGTCAACAAACAAAGTAAATGCAAGATTCTGCATTGTTGACAATAAAGAATTAGTGTTTATGATGATGAATGATGAGAACGTCCATCCAAGCTATGATGTAGGAGTTTGGGTTAACACCCCATTATTCACCTCTGCATTAGAAGGTATGTTTGATCTTGCCTGGAAGGAAATGATTCCATTGGACAAGGTCAAAGTTTAATTTTTTAAAATTCTTTTACTTTTTTATCCTGCCTAAAATTCCTTCCTGTTCTTCTGTCAAAGCAGTTAAAGTTTTTCCTTTCATTCTTAGCCTAAACTGCACACCATCATCTAATCTTAAAAACATATCAGCAACCAGCTCTAATCTATCTGGGTCTTCTCTTCTAAGCGCTCTTAATTCTGCATAAGTCAGGGAATTAGGAGCCTTAGTCAACAAAATGACAGTACTTCTATCTGATACTGTTGAAAAAATACAATGTGCATATGCAAAATAGTAATTTCCTCCATAAACCAGGTTTATCCTAAGAGGAGGTTGTACTCTCTCTTCATCAAGGTGAGCATAGTACAAATCAGGAGATCCCTCTCTATAAAGCCTGTGTTTATATCCTGCCCTGACCATAGGTTTTTTAGACCTGAACACTAATCTATCTCTAATGCTCATCTGCCCTAAAAAACAGAAACACATATAAATATTATACTCTGCTTTAAAATATATGTTAGATAACATAAGAGCGCATAGTTAATCATCTTATTTCTCTTAGTTGTTAAAATCTAAAATGGAAACTGTTCATGATTTTGCTTGGAATAAGGGTATGAATGTCCATGATTTTGTCGAGAAAATAGGCAAAGTCGGCTTTCAAGGGGTGGAGTTAGACAAAGCCAGCAACATAGTGGTAAGGATGAAAAAAGAAGGGGCTAGAATTTTCTTGACTTTTACCTCAAACATGGTTACTTCTGGTCTAAGGGGTTTCTTTGCACAAATTACAAAATTAAAAATTCCATATGCAATCGTCACAACTGTTGGCGGCATTGAAGAGGACATAATGAAAGCTCATGGAGAAAAATTCATTATAGGGAAGTTTAATTCAGATGACACCTTATTGCATGAGTGGGGGATTAACAGGGTTGGAAATCTGCATATTACAAATGAAAGCTACATGAAATTTGAGGATTTAATCAGGCCTATAATAGCAGAATTATATAAACAAAAAAACAGATGGGCAGTCTCAGAATTATTAAGGGAAATTGGATTAAAACTAAATGATGAAAATTCTTTCTTGTACCAAGCAGCTAAAAATGATATACCTGTCTATTGTCCAGCAATAACAGATGGTGCCTTTGGTTTTCATTTATATTTATTTCAGCAAACTAACAAGGATTTCATAATAGATGTTATACAAGATTTTGGGAATATAATGCTCTCAATCTCCCAAGATGATAAAAAAGGGATTATAAGTTTAGGTGGCAGTATCTCCAAGCATCACGCAATCCTAGCTTCTTTATTAAACGGTGGCTTAGATTATGCAGTTTATATGACCACCGCATCATCAAAATCCGGATCAATGTCAGGAGCAACAACAGAAGAGGCAAAATCATGGGGGAAAATAAAAGATGATTCAGATGCTGCAACCGTCATTGGGGATGTTTCTATAACTTTTCCTTTAATGATGATAAAAGCTCTTGAAGTATTAGACAAAGAAGGATTATTAGAAAATGGCTAGATTCATTTTAAATAAAAAAACAGCAATCAATCAGCATAATAAACTAAGAGAAATTTGTGATGAAATAGTCTACAGCTTCAAAACAAATCCTGAAGTTGGAAAAATATTAGAAGAAAACACCAATTGTAAATTCGCAATACATACAATTGAAGACTTAGATAAAATAAAAGACAAAAAAAGAGTTTGGTTTTTTTCACAAGCCTGGAATGAAGAAGAGGTTGAATTCTTAATAGACAAAGTCTTTGGGTTTGTAATAGATAATGAAGCAGATTTGCTTGTATTATTAGATTCTCTAAAAAATAAAAAAATAAATCTGGCTTTAAGGATGAAGCTAAAAGAGCATACAATCCATACAGGAAAGCATTTTGTTTTCGGTTTATCTTCTTCCCAGATAAATAATTACATCCCTAAACTAAGGAATAAAGTAAATCTTCTGGGAATTCATTTCCACAGAAAAACCCAGAATGTTAGTGAATGGAATCTAAAATTTGAATTAGAGCAGTCTTTAAGTGAAGAAACTTTAAACTCAATAGACTTCATTAATATTGGCGGTGGAATACCATGGAATTACAGAAATTATAATGTCAATGTCCTTCCTGAAGTTTTTAACAAGATAAAAGAATTAAGATCCTGGTTTAAAGGAAAACTGTTCATAGAGCCGGGAAGATTCATAGCAGCTCATTCTATAAACCTAGAAACAGAGATAAAGAGTATTGATAAAAACAACATCACAGTAGATTGTAGTATTTTCAATGCAACCATGGATACTTTTATTTTAAATATCAGGTTATTATTGGAAAATGAATCAGAAGATGGGGAAGAGTACACAATTAAAGGCATAACCCCAGACTCATTGGATATTTTTAGATATAAAGTCAAATTAAAAAATCCAAAAATAGGGGATAAATTAATTTTCTTGGATGCTGGAGCTTATAATTTTTCAACAGATTTTTGCAGCTTAAAAAAACTAAAAACAGTAATAGAATAAGTTTTAAAATTTTTGGATAAATAGTAAAGAATGGCAGAAACAAATGGAAGGAATTACGGGGTATTAATAATAGACATGCAAGACTATTTTCTAGAAAAGATCTGGTGGAGTGCAAGAAGAAGGATTAAAAAAAATCAGAAAAGAGTCATAAGATTTTGCAGCGAGACAGACACACCTGTTATAAATATCACTACGGAAAGAAGGGGAAGCACCCAAAAAGAAATATCAGAAGCCCTTGAGGGAGTATCAAAGGTGGTATATCTAGAAAAATACCGTGATGACGCATTTACAAAGGAGGATCTAGAGAGTCAATTAAGATACTGGTCCATAAATGCATTGTGTATTATGGGGTTATACGCATCCGCGTGTGTTAGAAGCACAGCCATATCTGCCAAAAGAATGAGATTTGAAATAGTTACTTCCAGTGATATAATAGCAGATAGAAGATTTGAAGCAGGAAGTAATCAATGGTATATCCAAAATGGATTGTATTTCAAAAAAACTGCAGATTTAATAGCCCACATGAGTTCTAATTAAAAGATTATTTTCTAAAATATATTTTACACTCACTAGTCAACTGGACACCACCCTCGCACCAACTATTTAAATTAAATTTCTGGTATTTTCATCATGATAGAAAAAACATTTACTTTCCTCTCAGGGATAGGAAGCAAAAAAGAAAAATCCTTTTACAGTCAAGGAATAAAATCATGGAATTCTTTTTTAGAAACAAAAAAAGTAAAAGGCATATCCAAAGAAAGAAAAAATTTAATTGGAGAGGAGATTAAAAAAGCAAAAAAAGAGCTGTATGATGGAAAATTATCCTATTTCTTAAAAAACCTGCCGCAAAAAGATAGTTATAGATTATATGAATTCCTCAAGGATGAGATAGTATTTCTGGACATAGAGGTTGATTCTGACAGAAATATAATAGTTATTGGCTTATTTGATGGTTTTGAATCTAAATTTTTAGTTAAGGGGGTTAATCTTTACAGAGATATTCTAAAAAAGGAATTAGAAAAATATAAATTAATAGTAACATTCAATGGCTCTTCCTTTGACCTGCCATTAATTGAAAAGCAGTTTGATTTGCCTATAACATTGTTACATATAGACCTAAAGCACCTATGTAGAAAAGTTGGACTGAAAGGCTCATTAAAAAAGGTAGAATCCCAATTAAATCTAAAACGCCCAGCGCATCTTTATGGTCATCCAGCAGATGCATGGAGAACAGCTCATGCATCCAGAGATGATCGCTATATAAAAGCAATGCTGAATTATAATGAAGAAGATTTAATTAATTTAAAGCCGATTTTAGATCATTGTTATAAAAAGTTAAAAAAGGTTAACACCTAGACCATCCACATTGTCTGCAAGTTAAACATGCTCCTTCATGAACAACAGTGCTTCCACATTCAGGACAAGTTGTTAAGGTTTTTCTAGTCTCTTGTGCCCCTTCAGCATCTATAACCCCTCCCTGTGGATCTCCATTTCTCTTTGAACCCCGAACTAACCCTTTTCTAGCCAAATACCTCTCCATAGACCTACCGATTGCATCTGGTGTAGAAAATATCTGTTCTCCATCTTCCCAAACAGGGGCAGGTCCACTTATCCCCTTAAGCTGATCAACTACATCCCAAGGATCAATGCCAGAACGTAGACTTAATGAAATTAACCTGCTAATTGCTTCAGATTGTGCTGCTGCATTCCCTCCAGCTTTTCCAATTGTTGAAAAAGCCTCAATTAATCTCCCTCTCTCATCTTCATTCAGAGTAACATAAAGGTTTCCTTCTCCTGTCCTCACCCTCTCAGTAATACCCCGAGTAACTTTAGGTCTCTCTCTTGGATGGATAAAACCATTACCTCCGGTCTCAACCCTTACTTCTAAAGGCTTATCCTCTTTCTTCTCCGTCTGTAATATTCCCTCCCTGCTTCCTTCTCTGTAAACTGTAACTCCTTTTAAACCCTCCTTATGTGCTGCAATATAAATATTTGCAACAGTCTCAACACTGGTATCTTCCGGTAGATTAATAGTAGATGAAATACTGCTATCAGTATATCTTTGTATTACTCCCTGCATTCTAACTCTAAAATATGGATCTATCTGGTGTGCAGTTACAACAAATGCAGGTAAGTTTTCATCATCTCCAAACAATTCTCTGATTAATGGATGGTATACCTTATACTCTCTAAATGTTTCCCCATCTGCCTGCTTAACCCTTCTTTTATAACTTGTACAAAAAATAGGCTCAATTCCCGAAGAAGTTTGAGCTACAATCGATCCAGTCCCAACAGGAGGCACGGTAATCAGGGTTGAATTTCTTAACCCATGCTTTCTAATCCCCTCCTGAATATCCTCTGGAAGCCCCTGGGTAAACCTACTCTCAAAAATTCTTTCTCTATCAAAAAGAGGAAAGCTTCCTTTTTCTCCAGCTAATTCAATCGAAGTTCTATAAGCCCCATAACAAATAACTTGCATAATTTTTTCTACAGCAGCCAGGGCTTCTTCAGAGTCATATTTTACTCTCATCCTCACAAAAGCATCTGCCAATCCAGTTATGCCAAGTCCAACTCTCCTATCAGACGCAACAGCTTCCCGTATTCTGGGTAAAGCATGATTAGGCATATTATAATCAATAACATCATCCAAAAACCTGGTAGCCGTTTGAGTAGCCCTTGCTAATTCCTCATAATCAAAAATCCCATCAAGTCTAACAAAAGCAGATAAATTCAAATTACTCAAATTACATGCAGTAAATGATGCTAAAGGCTGTTCACCACAAGGGTTAGTGCTTGCCAAAGGATTAGCATATTCTACATTATGATAAGCCCTCATAGTATCCCAAAAAATAATTCCGGGCTCTGCTGAAGCATGTGCATTTTTTATTATCCTCTCCCATAATTCTCTTGCTCTTACAGTCCTGTAAACTTTGCCACCCCAACGCAAATCAAATCCACAATCACTTTCTACAGCACCCATAAATTCATCTGTGATAAGAACACTAATATTTGCATACTGTACTTTTTGTCGCAAAGGATCATTCTTTATTACAACAAAATCCTCAATGTCTGGATGATCAACCCTTAATGTCAGCATTAAAGCTCCCCTTCTTCCAGATTGAGATACTGAGTTTGTACTTTCACTTAACAAATTCATAAAAGCAGTGCATCCAGGAGACCTGTCAATAGTAGCATTAACAGGCGATCCTTTAGGTCTTAGTACAGATAAATCAGTCCCTACACCCCCGCCACTTCTGTAAACAGCAGCAGATTCCCAAAGGCATCTATAAATTCCCTCCAAACTGTCTTCTTCAATAGGGATTACATAACAATTGGATAGAGTAGGTTTCCTCCTAGCATCGTCTCTTCCAGCACCATGCATAACTCTCCCCCCTGGAACAAATTTGAAATCAATTAATAGATCCATAAACCTATTATACCATTCCTCTCGCAATTCTGGGTTTTCAACACTAGAAACAGCCCAAGCAACTCTATCCCACATATCCAATGGCCCCGCTTCTCCAGGAGCTACATACTTAGAACGAAAAACATCAACAGCCAAATCATTGTCCCTATAATATCCTTCAGCATCACCTGCTGTTTCAATAAATCCAACCAGATCTGCTTGGTCAGAAAATCTTCCAGATCTAGATAGATAGCCTCTAACTCTTTCCCACCTAGTAGAAGGATCATATCTTAGTGGCTGAACTTCTTGTTGTAATGTCAAACCAACCACCCTCTCATTTCAAAAAGGTGCGAGCATCCGCTATAGAAAATATTAGCCATCTTAACTACTCCATCTCCTCCAATTCTTTCAGGCAATCATAAGCAGACTCAAGCTCATCTCTTGCCTTTAATATTAATTTCATTCTCACCTCTTGCTAATCAGATCCCTTAACTCCTTTTGGAAATCTGTAACATCAGCAAAGCTTCTATAAACTGAAGCAAATCTTATATAAGCAACCCCATCTATTTTTTTTAATTCTTTCATGATCCTATCCCCTATAACCGAGCTTTTAACCTCTTTGTCTTTTAGTTTTCTTAATTGTGACTCAACCTTATCCAAAACATTTTCAATCTGCTCCATTGAAACAGGCCTTTTTTCGCATGCTCTTAGCAGCCCTCTCCTCAGCTTATCCCTGTCAAACTCCTCCCTTCTTCCATCCTTCTTAACTACAACCAAATCAATGTTTTCAACTCTTTCATATGTTGTAAACCTCTTTTTGCATTTTAGGCATTCCCTTCTCCTTCTTGTCGTGACTAGTTCATCTGTTTCTCTCTTATCCACTACCTTTGTCTCATTATGAGTGCAGTAAGGGCATTTAATTTTATACCCCCTAACACAAGATATTGTGTTTCATCATGTCTCTTACAACAATATATAGTGTTATAACCAATAACTAGTATATAAAGATTATTTAACTAAAAAATATAATTTCCAGAACCTTTTTTGCATATGCAATAACTATTGTTAAATTAAAAACATTTATAAAAAAACAACAAACCCCAATAAATTATGGTAAAGAAAGTTGAGTTTAAGAGAGGAAAATGTATAGGAAATGGGAATTGTGTAGCTTCAGCTCCATATTATTTTCAGTTAAATGAAGAAGGGAGCAAGGCAATTCTGAAAAATTCTCAGGAAAAAGATGATGTTTTTACCTCAACAGTAAAAGAAGATAAACTGAATGACGTAATAGAAGCTGCAAAGCAGTGCCCTGTCAATGCTATCAGGGTTTATGATGATGAAACTAATGAAGATATAGTCTCGGTAGAAGTTAAAAAAGATAAAGTTGAAGAGATAAAAGCAGAATATGATGATTTAAGAGAATTTGTAATGGACAAAAAAGGATATTTCTTAATCAGGGTCAATAAAGAAAAGAAAAGGGTCGAAGTTGGCCATTGCGGGGAATTAAACAAAGTAGATGTAATGGTCTATGGCACTAATCCATTAGAGATATATATGACAATAATAAAAAAAGGTTTAGTGGAGAATATGGGACATGCAGCATATTTGGGAAGGGAAATTCAAAAAGCTTGTATTGCATTAAAGCATAATTTAGAATATGTTCAGGATGATGAATTAAACATTGTATGAATAAAGTCTTATGATTCTATCCTGCACTTCATCACTTGGA
>CAZDKM010000007.1:0-17927 GCA_964505985.1 Candidatus Woesearchaeota archaeon | reverse complement strand
GTTATATATTCTTATTGTGTTATCCTGAAATTATTTCCCAACGATAGATTTTTTAGATAATTGCTTATATTTATTCCACAAATAATCAAATTGGTTTGAGAATGTTTTAACAACCTGCTCTGATTTTATGCGCATCAGGATTAAGTCGGGCTCGTAAATTATGATTAAGACATTGTTTCCAAACACAACCCATACAACAGGCATATAAATCTCTTTTGGCATCCATATGACATCTGTTTTAGTGGTTTTGTTAGCTTCTTCCATCCTTTTAATCACTTCATCAGTTTTAGTGGAAAATAATTTAATTTCAATCCCTTTAAACCACCTTTTAAACTCTATAGGAAAAAATGCCTGAACCTGAAAGTTGCCAAATCCCTTCCAGAATTTTGGCTTTTCCTTTACTATTTCATTAATCACTGCCTTGTAGGCTTTTCTGCCTCTATAAATCTCAAACCGTTCCTTTTCTTTTATGCTATCATATTTCGCTTTTAGTTCCGGCATAACTCTATTTAATTCAGATTGAAATTCCTCGATTTTTGACAAATGCTGCTCTTTAAAATCCTCAATTATCCTGGGCAATTTTTCCGGGCTTGTCGGAACAAATAGGTGCTTGTTTTCCTCATAAATGCTGCTGACCAGCCCCAACTGCGACAATTTCTCTAGTGCATTGTATACATTTGCCTTATAAGTGCCTGCCCTTTTTGCTATTCTGTCTGCGCTTGACTTGCCCAGCTCCAATAATGCAATATAGACTTTTGCGGCGGTGGGGCTTATATCAAATTTCTGTAACAGCGAAACATAATCTACCATTATAAATAGTAGTAATATACTACTACTTAAATTTATCTATTCCAACTAGTACTACTATTAGTAAGTAATTATAATGGGGGTAAACAAAATGGAAGAAAAAAATTTTAAAGAACTTGCTAGAGAAACAAGATCCAGATTAAGGAAACGGGGAGAATATGGATCAAGTTCAGATCTGTATATTGATGAGAAAGTTGGAGTAGCAGTTATTGGTGTACAGACATCACAAGATGGTTCAGGTCATGACACAATCTATCTACTTAGAAAGAGTGGAGAATTAGAGACTGTACTTGATGAAACTTTCAGAGGTGGAAGGATGTTTCCAACAGGCATTTCCGAAGACGGCAAGAGATTCTTTTACACTGTTAAGGACGAATCAGGAGAATTTCATGATAGGGAATATAATATAAGATAAAACTGTTAAATTTTTATATTCTTTTTATTTTTTAGACGCCAACCTCTTTAGAGTCTCAAGAAGGTTAGATTTATTTAGTTTCATAAAGCTAATTAAATCAGCCTTATGAAATAATTTCAGGATACTACAGTTATATATTCTTATTCAGCTTCCTTGTAAAGTATGTTAAGATGGACAAAACAGCTATATAAAGCACAAGAACAGATATTACCAGATAGCTAGACTGCAGGGTTTCTTTAAATAATATTACTTGTCTTAATAATGTTTCTCCCAGAACGAATGGATTGTATTTTACAATCTCCCTTATTGCTGTTGGTAAGGTTTCTAATGGAAGAACAGTGCTGGAGAAGAATAACAAGACTGCAGAGACTGAGATTGAAGCCATATTGGCTGTTTCAGATGACTTGAATAGATAGCCAATGAACATCCCCAGTAATATGAATACAGATGAGATTAAGATTAAAGCAACAAGGATATTTAACAATTCAACATAATCAACAGGAATTTTAGTTGAGATTATTGTCACTGCAAATATGACTATCATCTGTAGTAGCATTATGATTAACGAGAAGAGGTAATCTCCTGCAATGAAGAAAATACTAGGAGTAGGAGAAATGAAATTTCTCAGATACGCCTTGGATGTTTTTTCATCTATTACTGTGGAAGCAGACAAGACTATTCCCGTGAACATCAGGACTATCATCAATAGAATAGGGAAGACATTTCCAAGATGGGTTAAATTTGAGGTTATTGGCTCTACTTTTGAATCAATTGGATTTACAATCTTATTAATGTCTTTGATTTCAATTGAGTTGATATTCACCAGTATTGAATTTAATGCTGAATCCAGCTTTTCCACTTTATCTTTTTCAGCTGAGATTTTTGGCATTAATGGATTAATCCCTCCAGATGAGGATTTTACCTGGGAAATTTTTATATCCAATGCTGAAACTAATGAAGTTAAGTTTGAGAAATAATCTGAGCTCACGTTCAGGTTAGACTGGATATTAGATATTTCAGCATTTATATCAGTAGTTTGTCCTAGTTCTAAGATAACTGAATTTAACTCGGATAATTTGCCTTCTGCGGATGATAGAGTGGATTTTAAACCCGGAATGTTTGGAGATTCAGATGCTATCTTTACATTTGCGTCATTCAATACATTAACAATTTTTGTAGTCAGATCAATGCTCAATTCTTCTGATTTTATTGAAATCTTTTCAGATATTGTGTTGATTATTATGTATACTAGGTTTATTCTTGAGTTGTCAACATAAAAGGTTAAGGATTCTGCTGATTCTATATTCAAGTTAGGAGGAATAGATAAGCATAATTGGACACTTCCTGATTTCACACCATCAATACATTGCAGTTCTGAATCAAGCCTTACTATTTTATACTGCTCGTCTTCTAATTGAGCAAGAATTGCTTCTGATAATTCACTGTATGATTCTGAATATGCTCCTATTTTTATATCAAATAAACTTGAATTATTAAATGATAGGCTGATTAGGAGCATTAAGATTAATGGGCCTAACAACACTATCAGGGCAGAGCCTTTATTTCTTGTCAGCAATTTAAAATTCTTTTTTATAATGTAAAATATCTTCATTTTGTCAGGTATTCAAATGCCTCATCCAATGATGGCTTTTGGAGGCCTATTTCAATTAACTCCTCATCTTCCTTGTCTATTATTGTTAAAATAGTCTTCATTACATTTTCAGCATCGTGAGAATAAACAATTAATTTATTTCCAATCTTTCTAATTCCCTCTACATTCTTGTTTTGTTTTATATAATCAACAATTTCTCCATAGTTTCCAGGGCTTGTTACTATATGAATTTCTCTTGTTCCAGAGAACATGTCTTCTAATTCCTCTACAGTCCCCTGCTTTATAATTGTACTATTATGCAGGACAGCAACTTTATCACATATTACTTCTGCTTCTCCTAGAAGATGGGTTGTTAAGATAATAGTGGTTTCTTCCTCTTTGTTGATCTTCTTTAACAAATCAAGGATTTCTCTCCTTAGAGCAGGATCTAAATCCTGGGTGGGCTCGTCTAATATGACTATTTTAGGATCATGGATTAAGGAGCATGCTATGTCAAGCCTTTTCTGCATTCCAGCTGATAGGTTGCCTGCAGCTATATTTTCTTTTTTTTCCAGTTCAACCAGCTGCAGTAGTTTTGGAATTCTGTTTTTAATGTATTTTAGATCTCGGTTATACATCTTTCCAAAATATTTTAAATTTTCTTCAACTGTCAAATTAGGATAGAAAGAGCCTTCTTGGGCTGCAAAGCCAAATTGCCTTCTAACTTCAAAGATGTCATAGTTTATATCATGGGACTGAAAGAAAATATTTCCCTTGTCTGGATGAATAAAGCCGGTTATGATGTTTAACAATGTGGTTTTTCCAGAGCCTGACTTTCCTAAAATGCCAAAAATTTCCCCATAGGGAATTTGCAGGTTAAGATTGTTTAGAACAACATTCTTACCGAATGTCTTTGAAACCCCTTTTATTTCAATGAACGGCGCTCTAGGCATGCAATTGGTATAATTAATTTGTTTATAAATTATTTGGAAATATTAATATAATAGTTTTATTTCTAAATAAACATGAAGCATACTCTAAGGATAACTATCTTGCTTGTTTTACTGTTTTTAATTGCTCATTTTTTAGGTTTAATAATTCTTAATAATTATGCTGCAGAAGAACTGCCTTTAGGGTTAGAGCCGCCTGAGGTTGAGGAAAGCACAAGCTTTATTCCTGTCTTTATTGGGATTATAATTGCAACTTTATTGATGCTATTGATTATGAGATTAAAAAGCATGAGATTCTGGAAGATATGGTTTTTCATTACTGTTGCAATTACCTTAACAATAGCCTTTGGGGCATTTGTCACCCAGATGATTGCTTTAATCTTGGGAATTATATTCGGGTTATTAAGAATTTTTTGGAATAATCCTTATGTGCACAATTTCAGCGAGATGTTTATTTATGGCGGGTTAGCTGCTATTTTTGTTCCTATATTTAATATATTCAGCATTTCAATTCTATTGATTTTGATATCTGTCTATGACTATATCTCTGTTTTTAAAACAAAGCACATGGTAAAATTGGCTAAATTCCAGACCAAAGGGAAGATTTTTACAGGTTTATTTATTCCTTATGAAAAGAAAATGGCAATTTTAGGGGGAGGGGATATTGGTTTTACTTTATTATTTTCAGGCGTGGTGTTTAAAGAAATAGGAATTATTCCTGCGGTCATTGTCAGCTTTATAGTTGCTTTAAGCTTACTTGGACTGTTGTTATACAGCAAAAAGAATAAGTTTTACCCAGCAATGCCGCCCTTAACTATAGGATGCTTTATCGGGCTTTTAGTTGTGAAACTATTGTTTTAGGCTCTTTTATCTTTAAATTAGATTTATTGCACATACACTTTATACCCAAAGGCAAAACACCTTGTTTTAAGGTATAAATCATTCCACAAGACTTGCACTCTATTTCCATTTTAATCATTATATGGTAGTGTAGAACTTATATATAAACTTTGTCTTTTTAGTATGACTTATAAGTGGTGAATTATTTAGAAATCAGTAACAATACTTGCGACAAATGAATCATCAAAAGTTCTCCTGTTAATTGCTCTTTGATATTCAAATGTTGGCTTCAATATTCTCCCCCTGTACTGAATAGGGACTGTAGCTCTTGCTTGTATAACACTTATGCTTGTTCCACTAGTGAAATAATTGTTATTAAGATGTCCTTCTCCTCCAATTGATATCGGAGCTCCCCTCATTTTTGCGTCATGATTTAATCTAAAAGAAACGTCTCTTCCCCTACTATCTGGGAAACTTCCAGCTGCTATATTTTGAGATACCTTTATTCTAAAAGGTAACCCTGTTGTAGATAATACTAACCATAATTCATGCATATTATCATCAACTCTTCCGTCTCCTTGGTCTATTAAATCAAAAAAATTATATGATAAATCTGCGGTAACATTCCTCCAACTTCTAGAATACCCTACTCCTAGGTCATACTCAGTCAATGTTCCTCTTCTCAGATTGATGTTGCCCCATGTATATCCGTATAGTCCGCTATTTGAAACTCTTAATGTGGACTGTAATGTTGGCTGTCTTTCTAATTCATATCCTGGTGGTGCCATATATTTACTTTTTACTCCAATGTTTCCGAAATGGTCAGAGTCTTTTATCCAATTTAAGAAGGGATTAGCATTTGTATCTGTAGGATTTAAAATTGTTCCTAAGGTTGTTAATACTATTGAACTTAATGTTATTGATCTTTTCATATAAATTTGAAGAAATTGTTTTTTTATAAATCTTTCGGTTATGTTACTACTAAAAAATAACTATTTTATTCTAATAGTCTCTAAATTCCTAGGAGCTGAGGTTTCAATTCTTTCCTGCTTGTGGATAGTAGAGGCTAGGTCTAAACATTTAGTGCTCTCCCCATGAACTAAGATAATTTTCTTAGGCTTTGGATTTAATCTGTGGATAAAGGATAATAACTGCTTTCTTGTGCTGTGGCCTGAAAATCCTTTTAGGGTATAAACATTCATATTAACTATAATTGGGTTTTCTTCTCCTTCTATTCTAATCTCTTTCTCTCCGTTTTGGATTCTTCTACCTAATGATGTAGGGCCTTGGTAGGAAACTAAGACAATTGAATTGTTTTTATCAGGAGCTAATTGCTTGAAGTATTCAACAGATGCTCCAGCATTAAGCATACCTGAAGTTGCTAATATTACACATGGACCAGATTCTAATACTTGATTCATCTCTTTATGACCTGCAATATGCTTGAAGATATCACTTAAAAAAGGATTTTGATCTTTATGGAAAATCATTTTTTTTACTATATGGTTGAAATAATCAGGGTATGCGGTGTGGATTGCGGTAATGTCCCAGACCAGGCCTTGAACATAAACTGGGATTTTTTGCAGTCTTCCACTCCTAATTAACTTTTCAATTATCACCATCACTTCCTGGGCTCTTCCAACTCCTAAAACAGGAATTAAAACTTTTCCTTTTCTTGATATTGTTTCTTCTATTATCTTAATTAATTCCTCTTCAGATTCCTGACGAGAAGGAGGATTGTCATCTTTTCCTCCGTAAGTTGATTCTATCATCACAGTTTCCAATCTAGGGAAATGAGTATTAGCTGAAGCTAGTAAATTAGAAGTTTCATAATTTAAATCACCACAGTATAACAGATTATGCAGCCCATTGCCAATATGCAGATGGACTAAAGAAGATCCAAGAACATGCCCTGCATTGTAGAAGGTTAATCTTACATCAGGAGTTACGTCAGTCACTTCCTCGTAATTTAATGTTATAGTATGCTTAACCATCTCTTTTATATCTGAACTGGAATAAATTGATTTTTTATTTTCCTTATTTGCAATTCCGATGTAGTCTAGGCATATCAAAGCTGCGATATCCCTTGTGGGCTCTGTACAGTAAACAGGGCCTTTATACCCCATCTTATACAGATAAGGGATTAATGCAGCGTGATCTGTATGTGGGTGGGAGAGGATAATCGCATCTAATTCTTTTATGTCAAATTCAGGGGCATCTAGATATGGGAATGGCTCTTTGTCATTTGAAACATCCACTCCGCAATCTAATAATATTCTTGATTCCGGTGTTTGCAGCAAAAAACAAGACCTGCCAACCTGCCTTGCTGCTCCCAGGAAGCTGATTCGTACCCATTCATTTTTCTTTTCCCTCATCCAACCATCATAAATTCTATGACCTACTTTATTCAGGAATTTTTTTCTATAATCATTATTTTCAAAAAGAACTTTTCTTATCTTTTCAATTATTATAGATCTTATTGCTGGCTTTCTCTTAACTACAGGAACCCAGAATGTTTTTTCTTTTACCTCTTTAAGAACTTCCCCCCCTTTTCCGATTGCAATTCCTGGTTTTTCTGCCTCAATGACAACAATGGATCTTTGGGGGTCAAATGTCATGCTTATTTCCCCGGCTTCTTTAGGAATTTCTTTTCTTATGATCTCTTCTGCTTTTTCTGGATCTAGGACTAAGGAGGGATCGGGCCTTAATTCAACTCTTTTTTTTATTTTGTCAACTATATCTTTTAGAATACCATTGTTATGAAGAAAGAAATCCTTGTTCTTTGTGTAAAGAACAATATTTGCTCCTTCAAATCCGGAATCTGTTATATCTGCAGATTCTGGTACATCTTTCAGTACTTCTTTTAATATATCTTCTGCCATTATACTAAGAATGTATGTTTCTAGAACATTAAACTAGTGAAACTCTAATCTCCTTCTCTGTCAAAGGCTGTACTCCTGCTGAGGTTATTGTTAATATGTCTATACCATCACCTGATGCCATGTCTCTCTGAACAGCTGCATTTATTGCCTTCTTAACAAGTTCTGTTCCTTCTTTGACTGTGATTCCCGGCTTGTATAGCGCTTCCAGAACACCAATAGCTGTGATACTTCCTGATCCTGTTGATGCAAAGTCATCATACTTTGTTATTGAGCCGTCTATTCCTAAATCAAACAAATGAAATCCTTTCTGATCAACACCACCCATTAAAAACCCAACAATTCCTGGAACCATGCTTGGTCTTCTTATGTTGTTATATAATAAATTTCCTAAAAGATTAGCAACTTCTTTTACATAAAGGTCTTTTCCTTTTCTTAATGAATCCAATCTTACCTGCGCTCTTATGATCCTTGTTAACAACTGTGCGTCTGAAACTAATCCTGCATGGGTAATAGCAATCTTATCTGTGATTTTTGCAATTTTCTTCTGCCTTTTGTTTACTATCATATAGCCTGCGCTAGTCCTCTTATCTGCGCCTAATATAATCCCATCCTTGCAAACAATACCTACAGTTGTAGTTCCTGTTTTCATAACGTCCTTAATTTGTTCCCTTGTCATTTACTTCTCCTCTGAATCTTATAAGAATTCAACTTATAGATGCTTATTTGATATTATATTTAAATCTTTCGATAGGCGGTTGATTAATAGTTTTTTATTCTTCAAAGAAATATTTTACAAATGGATTATTGGATGAGTCTGGATTTAGGATTACATTCCCTGAGACAGCAGAATCAGTGGTTGGACTTGGTTCACTAGATGAACCACCTTCTGCTGTGGCTGAACTACTTGATGAATCTTGTTGTGCAGTACTAGGTGAAGGTTCTTGAATCTGCTGTTGGCTCTGTTCAAACTGTTGCATCATCTGCCCTTCTTCAGGACGAGGTGCTTGCTCAAATTGCTCTCTCATTTCTTCTCTGAACTGCGGCTCTTGTGGTCCGAAAGGTTCAACCATAGGTCTTGGTCCTTCTTCGAATCTTCTTTCTTCAAATCTTTGCCTGTCTTCTCTGAATTGTTGCTCTCCGCTTTCCCTCATTATTTTCTCACATGATTCTCTTGTAAATGCTTGTGCTTTTTCACAAGGCTCAGGCCATCCACCCGGAGGGCCTCTGTTTTCATCTCCTCTGAATTCTCCTGCATGAGAGATAGCTTCATCATAACACTTTAATCTTTCTTCAGCATTTTCAATACGTCTGCAATCCATGTTTGGTCCTGGACCCCCTCTTCCTCCTGGGCCTCCAAGTTTCTCCATAATATCTCTGCATTTCCTACCATCTGAAGGAGAGTCTCCGGTTATACCTGCATCTATACATTCTTGAGGTGCATTCTGTTTGAACATGAATCTACCACATTCACGGCCATCTGTTATACCTGCATCTATACATTCTTGAGGTGCATTTGCTTCAAACATCAATTTTTCACAATCCTTTCTAAACTGCCTTTCTGATTCAAATTTAATCTGGTCTGCATCTAATGCTGCAATGCATTCTTCTGGGGCATGTGTTCTTACCATAATCTGCATGCATTCTTTTGGAGTTTTTGCATTGGCCTCTCTGCATTCAGGAGGCGCGAAATTCTCAAATTGGGCATTATTGAATCTTCCCTCTAATTCAACCATTATCTCTTGGAGATACTCTGGGAGAAGGTCTTCAATTCCATCTGATTCATCCTCCATCTGCTGACATGCATTTTCATCACCTTCATCACATTGTGTTGCAAGGGGAGCAACTACTGAGCATTTGTCTGCAAAGGCTTTAACGCTTATATCCTGGCACCTACATTCCCTGCCAGATGTTTCCATGCATTGGCTCATGATCTCAAAAAATGCTCGGGCTTCTTTCCTCTGCTCTTCAGTTAAATCTTTGTCAAGCCTCTTCTGCCATCTTGGGGCATCATCTCCAGTTTTGCATGTCCTTGAGTACTGATCAGGATCTAGTTTAGCAAGGGTTTCACATAATTCTTTTATCTTGGTGGCAATTTCCGCAGCTGTTTCTATGCGCTTGCTCTTGTCTAGAACATTATCAATAAATTCTTCTCTATCAGAATCAGGAATTTCAGATTCAATTTCATTAATTGCATTGCGGATTGCAGCTGCAATTCTTTTTGCTTCCTCTTGATTTTCAGGGCTTACTTCCTTTTCAATCCTATCAGCGTATTGGTTGAACCTTGCCAGAGCTACTCGGGCTTCTTCTATTTTCCCAGCTTGGATCATTGCTTTTATCTCTGCAGCTTTCTTTTCAACATTATCTAAATCTCCCCTGAACCTTGTGAGGATAGCATCTTCCACAAAATAAAGAGTACTATCTGGGGTTATCCCAGGATTCCTGAGCTCTGCATTAAGATTTTCAATATCAATATCTTCATCTGGTGTATCTAAATCATCTTCTAACCCATCTTCATCAGTTTCTTCTTCAAAGTCTTCATCATCTTCACCAGTCTCTATATCAGTACCTTCATCTTGCACATCTAAATCCGTTTCATTAGTTTCCTGAGCAGAGACAAAAGACAAAGTAAGAATTAAGACAACTAATAAAGAAAAAACCCCTAAACCTCTTTTATACATTATTTTTTATTAGAATTATTATTATTTAATACTTTCGCTTCAAGGTTAAATTTTTAAGTTTTGCCTATTCCTATACTTGTTTAATGAACAGGTTTAGAAGACATGCTCGTAATTTGGGATATATTTTGTTGGCTACTGCTGGAGTTGTTGCTTTGAAATGCGCTTCTGACTATGCTAGAGCTGATAATGTTGGAAGAAATGATAATGTTAGTGCAGACAATGGTGGTGCAGCTTTTATAAGTCTAGCTTATATACATGAGATAGCTCCTTACTTGAGCAGGACTGATTCTTTGTATACTTCAGGAAGCAGCAGAATATCTACTGATGATTTATCTGAACTTGTTTATATTTGTGCAGGAGTAGATGAGGATGGCATCAGACATGTTTCTGTTACTTTCAATGGTATAGAGCTGATAAATGACCCTTCTTCAGATGATCCAAGAAATACAGGATTTAGGCATTATGGTCTTTTACATCCAGACCTTACAGGTGGTCCAGGAGTGTATCATATCCAACTTAGGGTTACAGATCAGAAAGGCAACACTATGACTGAGTCTGCTGTAGTGGAATTAAGACCGAGAGGGAGAAATTATAATATCTAACTTTATTTGTAAGCTGAGTGAAATAGTGAGCTGTTAAGTTTACAGTCTAATTAATCGATAAGGTTATATATTTTATTATTCAATTATTAAATATGGAAACTAAAGCTGTAGAGTTAGCTGTAGAAGGATTAGGGGGAACATGTGGATTAAATGATGAAAGATCCAGATTACAAGAATTAACTGGAAGAATTTATTGGGCGATTCCAGAAATGTTTGAAAGAAGATTTGAACCTGGTGGAGTAGAAATACATTATAGTCATGGAGGAACACAAAGAATTTATGCATGGGAATTAGCTGAAGGTATAGCTAGGATACTACTTGGCTTAGAAATAGAAAAATATAGTGGGGATTCTTGGGAAGATGCCCAGAGACGTACTGGGGTAATTAGGTAAAAATAAAAGCAGACACCGTTAAGTTAACAATGCTTGAAATAGATAATTTTATAAACGTGTTTTTTTCAAATTTACAGTAAATGTATATAATTGTGCTTGACACAAACTTTTTGATAACTGCTTTGAAGTTCAAGATAGATATCTTTGGTGAGATTGAAAGGATATGCGATTTTAACTATGAAATAGCAGTATTGGATAAAAGTTTAAAAGAACTAGAAAATAAACCAAAAGAAAAGCTAATAAAAGCATTAATAAAGAGCAAAAAGGTTAAAATTATAAAAACAAACACAAAGGATTATGTTGATGATATCTTGGCTTCATTAGAGGGGGGGTATATAATAGCTACCCAGGATATGGGGCTGAGAAGAAGGCTAAAAGGAAAGGGCATAATCTTTATAAGGCAAAAAAAATATTTGGAACTGAAAAATGTTTTATGAAGTCACATTGAGAAGTCATATAAGGGTACCTCCTAATTTATTTCAGGAGGATACAGAGAAATCAGTACTAGAGAGATTGAAAGGGCAGTTTAATAATATGATTTCCAAGGATATTGGGATTGTTATTGGGGTTTCAGAGGTAGTCAATATCGGAGAGGGGGTTATAATACCTGGGGATGGGGCTGCTTATTATGAGACTACTTTTAAGGTTTTGGCGTTTAAACCAGAACTGCAGGAAATTGTTCTGGGGACTATAACTGATATTACTGACTTTGGGGCATTCATTGATGTCGGACCAATAGATGGAATGATTCATATAAGCCAGACAATGGACGATTATGTTACGTTCAGCAAAACAAATGTTTTATCTGGAAAAGAATCAAAGAAGAATTTGAAGGTTAAGGATAACTGCAGGGCGAGGATAATAGCTGTCAGCTATAAGAGTATTAATGACCCCAAAATAGGACTGACAATGAGGCAGCCTGGGTTGGGAAATATTAAGTGGGCAGATGAGGATTTAAAGAAGAAGAAAAATGGCTAGAAGAGTATGCAGGAAGTGCAAGGT
The DNA here is from genome assembly GCA_964505985.1 of Candidatus Woesearchaeota archaeon. Taxonomy (GTDB): domain Archaea; phylum Nanobdellota; class Nanobdellia; order SCGC-AAA011-G17; family GW2011-AR20; genus JAGVZJ01. The sequence continues at coordinate 5,768 of CAZDKM010000007.1, read as the reverse complement.
TTTTGTGGAAAAGGATAAATGCCCTATTTGCGGAGAGAATCAATTTGCTGATAATTGGAAGGGCAGGATTACTATATTAAACCATGAAAAATCAGAGATAGCTAATAAGATGGGGATAAAGATTAACGGGGAGTATGTGATTAAGATATGAAGATAATCAATAAGACAGAGCATCCTTTATTGAAGAGAGAGCAGGTAATTGCTGAGGTGGAGCATACAGGAGAGAAAACTCCGAAAATGGATGATTTACTGGAGAAACTTGCTAGTACTATAAATGCCAAGAAAGAGATGATAAAAATTAAGATTGCAGAGACTGAGTTTGGAAATGCTAAATCTACTATTATAGCAAATGTTTACAAGGATGAAAAGGCTATGAAGAGCATTGAGGAGATGAGAAAGAAGAAAAAGGGAGTTAAAGATGCCAAAGAAGAAGGTAAAGAATAAGAATCCAAGCAAGAAGTGGACTAAATATAAAATAGAGGGAGATAAGATTTCTAAAGGAAGGTCATGTCCTAAATGCGGAGAGGGCATATTTTTTGCAGTGCATAAGGATAGATTATATTGCGGCAAATGCCATTATTTAGAGGTTAAGAAATAATTCTTGATTATAAAATCCATAAAGTCAGACCGAAGTCCAACCTTATGGGAAAAAGAGGGTGTTACGGTAGCATTTTTTACATAAAATTTTAAGATTATCTGAAAAATAGGAAGATTTATATATTATATCAGTTGATATAACTATATGCAAACTACAATTTCAAACAAAAGGAGCATACTGAGATTCCCCAGGCTGGACACTGTTCTCATGGTTGAGGAGGCAATACAGAAATATGATGGAGAATATAAGAAAAAAGCTTTATGGGAGCATTTACCAAAGAAAATGATGTATCAGACTTTTTGTGTTATTATAGATTATTTATTGTATTCTAGAAAGATTTCTATAGATTCAGAAGGCAAGATTGGTTGGATATACTATCCTGAAGTTGCGAGGAGATATTTAGAGAAAAGACACTTGTTTTGGAAAAGAAAATGAAATTTGAACCTTTTTAGGAAAAAGGGCTAATTCAATGAATCTTTATAGCGTGCCTTGGAAAGAAAATAAGATTTGAGAGAAACTTCCGTGCCATGAGCATGGATTATGCTATGAGTGTTATAGGGAATAAAATCTATCGTTGGGAAATAATTTCGGATACTACAAAACAGAAAATAGTTAAATTTATATAGTCTGTATGTAGTATCTACTTTGTAGTAAATAATTGGAGGTAAAATGAGAACTATAAGATATATGTTATCAGGAACACCAAGAAATATTCATGATGCTGTACATAAAGCAAGAAGAGAAGAACTCGGTATAGACGTTTATATAGAGGATACATCTGAAGTAGCAGGTTTCTCGTGGCTTCAAGGATTTAAAAGAAGTCATGGCGTGGGAGTTAGAGTGGGGAATTCACGAATTAGCCTTAATAATTTTTGTCAGAGGAGTCATACTTTATTACCAAATTTCGATGTCACTAAAGATGCAATCAGATATGCTATAGGTGTTGCAGAAAGATTAGAAGATCTGGGTTTAGGAGTAACAATCAAAGGTAGATATTCTGTTGAGGAAGCAAGAATGGCTTTTGAAGGAATAGATGAAGGAATTGATAGAGTTTATAATGGACAAGCATCAGAAATGGAAGGAGTAATAAAAGATGCATTAGGAATTTGATTATAATTTATTTCTCATCAAAAAGTCCCGCTAACTTAACAATACAGATAAGAATGAAACATAAATAAGTATCTTCTTTAATTATAATAAAACCCACAAGGTCAGCCGAAGCCAACCCTATGGGAAAAAGAGGTGATGGAATATAAGAATACCAACATATATATAAATCTTTCTATTGTAGTTATTTTAAAGTAGTTACATAGAAAATAAGGCCAAAATATGTTCTAAAAAAGAAGAAGATTTAAAAACACTTTAATATTATGTAATATATGGGTGCATCTACAAATGTTTATTCTCTTTGTGAGGATAATAACATTAGAATTGTTTTAACTCCAAAATTGAAAACAGAATTAACAAAACAAATAAATCTACTTCCTGGTAACTACAAAGAAATTTCTGATAAGCTAAACATTAGTTATATTACACTATGGGAATATCTCAACAAAAAGAGCTCTGTATCTCTATCTTTTTTTAGAACTTTATTTTCTGTTTATAAGATAAACCTAGAACCTTATTTCGAATATTTAGAGTCTGGATCTTTAAAAAATAAAGCGAAGATAATAAGAAGTTTAGATACAAATTTTGCTAAAATATTTGGGGCTATTGCAGCAGATGGACATTTAAGAAAAAGAATTACAACCTTTAAATCTAATAAGAAGGCTACACACTATGAACTTATACTAAGAGAAGAATATTTTGATAATTGTTTGGCATTTTGTAAATGGTTCAAAAATGTTTTTGATATAGAGATAAAGCCAATAAAAAGAAAAAACCACTATGAAATCTATTTAAGTAATAAACCAATTTTTCTGCAGCTAAAATTTTTTGGAGTTAATATTGGTAAAAAGAGTGATATAGTCAGAATTCCCGAAATTATTAAGGATTCTAAATTAAGTATTAAAAAATCTTTTTTAACTGGTTTGTTTATGTTCGATGGGGGTGTTGATTACAAAAATTGTTATGTTTCATTGGTTTCTAAGAGCAGGAACTTAATTTTTGATGTTGTAGAAATATTAAATGATCTTAACTTGACACCAGATTATTATTCTGAAACTCCGGATGGTCTTGGTAGATACAGGATTATATTTAGAAAAAATGCAAAGATAAAGTACTTTTTAAGTATATTCGAATCTAAGACTGAAAAATGGCATAGAATTAGCGAGCATTTCTATGGGTTTTGTGTTGATGGACATTTAAACTTTAATGATTTTATTAAAATTCTTGATAAGATGTATCCCAGAAAACGTAGAACTTCACTAACCTTTTCTGATTTTTTAATTTTGCTGAGATCTATGTGGTTAAATAAGTACGATATATCTTCTAGACTTCATATTGGAAAAACTGCAGTTAATGAAACTTTAATAAAGTTATATAGATGGGGCTTTATAGAAAAGAATTTAAATGGCTACAAAACCAAGACATTATTACCCAATATATCAAGGAGGCTTTAATGGCTGATGTGGATGTTGTAAAAAGAGTTAGAGAATTAATGAATAATCCCGAACAAATCAGAAATATATGTACGTGTGCCCATATCGATATGTCTTGAAGTTAAGGCTTCTGACACGACCGCATGGCAAAACTACATTTTCTGACAACCTTTTATTAGGTGCGGGAATGATTTCTGAGGAATTAGCAGGCAAGCAATTATCTCTGGATTTTCATGAGGATGAAAAAGAAAGGGGCATTACTATTGATGCAGCTAATGTTTCTATGATACATAAACTGGGCAATAAGGAATTTTTAATTAATTTAATAGACACTCCAGGGCATGTTGATTTTGGAGGTGATGTAACAAGAGCAATGAGGGCATGCGACGGAGCTATTGTTCTTGTTTGCGCTGTTGAAGGAATTATGCCTCAAACTGAAACAGTATTAAAACAAGCCTTAAGAGAAAGAGTTAAACCAGTTTTATTTATTAATAAGGTTGATAGATTGATTAAGGAAGTTAAGTTAACACCGGAGGCGATGCAGCAGAGATTTATAAAAATAATTACAGAGGTTAACAGATTAATAAAAAGCATTGCACCTGAGGAATACAAGGAAAAATGGCAGGTTAATGTCCAGGAGGGAAGTGTTGCTTTCGGCAGCGCATTCCATAAATGGGGAGTGAGCGTTCCTTATATGCAGAAAAATAATATCTCTTTTAAGGATATTATTGAGGCTTATAATTCCGGAACCCAGGCGGAATTAGCAAAGAAAGCGCCTATGCATCAGGTTGTTCTGGACATTGTGGCCAGGCATCATCCTGATCCTAGAAAAGCTCAATCTTATAGAATTCCAAAAATTTGGCAGGGAGATTTAGAATCTCCAGAAGGAAAATCATTATTGAAATGCGATCCAAACGGGGTTGTTGCATTTGTTGTTACTAAGATAGTTGTGGACAAGCATGCAGGAGAGGTTGCAGCAGGAAGATTATTTTCCGGAACTGTCAGACAAGGAGAGGAAGTTTTTATGATTGGAGCTAAAAGAAAATTAAGAGTGCAGCAGGTTAATATTTACAAGGGAGCCCAGAGATTTCAAGTAGAGAGCGCTGTTGCTGGTAATATTATTGGTATTATTGGATTAAAAGATGCTTTTGCTGGAGAAACTGTTTCGAGCATTGAAATTGATCCATTTGAGGCAATCAAACATATTTTCGAGCCTGTTGTTACAAAATCAATTGAGGCAAAGAGAGCAAGTGATCTGCCTAAATTAGTAGAGGTTTTAAGACAGGTAAACAAAGAAGATCCAAGCATATTTATTTCTATTAATGAAGAAACTGGGGAGAATTTAATGGCAGGAATGGGAGAGTTGCATTTGGAAGTTATTGAGAACAGGATTAAAAGGGAGAAGGGAGTGGATGTCAAGACTTCAAACCCAATTGTTGTTTATAGAGAATCTATTACAAAAAAATCTGTGGAAGTAGAGGGAAAAAGTCCAAATAAACATAATAAGTTCCGTATGGTTGTAGAGTCAATGCCTGAAAATGTGTCTGAGGCTATTAAGAACGGGGATATTCCTGAAGGGAGGATAAAAAAAAGTGATAGAGATCTATGGGATGGTTTTGTTAAGCTAGGATATGACATGAAAGAGGCAAGGAATATCAGGCAGATATTTAATGGCAATATGCTTATTGACAACACAAGAGGAATAGTCCATATTGGAGAGGTTATAGAAATGGTTATGGATGGTTTTGAGCAAGTAATGAGGGAAGGACCACTAGCAAGAGAGCCGGGGATTAAGATAATTGTGAGATTGATGGATACTACTTTGCATGAAGATGCGATTCATAGAGGGCCTGCTCAAGTATTGCCTGCTATTAGAGAGGCAATAAGGGGGGCTATGGTTAATGCTGGGGCAATAATGTTTGAGCCTCTGCAGATTTTGCAAGTTGATTCTCCTTCTGAATTTTTGGGGGAGATATCAAAATTAGTGGCTAATAAAAGAGGGCAATTATTGAATGTAGAGCAGGAGGGGGAACATATTACCTGCAGGGTAAAACTGCCTGTAGCTGAGATGTTTGGATTAAGCAATGATTTAAGGAGTGCTACTGAAGGGAGAGGAAGCTTTTTTGTTATTGACCAAGTATTTGAGAGACTACCTATTGAATTGCAGGATAAAATAATAAAACAAATAAGAGCTAGAAAGGGATTGAAACAGGAAACAGTTACTGAGTCTGAAAATTAATTATCCTGTAGTAGTGAAAATAGAAAGATTTATAAATAAGATTAACAGCAATATTTATAAAGCGGAGTTATTCCACGATTAATAATAATTAAGGGGGATGTTTGATAATATGGCGAGAACTAAACCACACTTAAATTTAGTTTTTATTGGTCATGTAGACCATGGTAAGAGTACTACAGTAGGTAGACTATTATACGATTCTGGAGCTATTGATGACCAGACTTTGAGGAAATTAAAAGAAAAAGCAGAAGAGCTAGGTAAAGGTGGATTTGAATTTGCCTTTGTTATGGACAACTTAAAAGAAGAAAGAGAGAGAGGGGTTACAATAGACTTAGCTCACAGGAAATTTGATACTGATAAATTCTATTTCACAATAATTGATGCGCCAGGC
>CAZDKM010000006.1:18379-19439 GCA_964505985.1 Candidatus Woesearchaeota archaeon | reverse complement strand
TAGCAGAATTTCCTGAACTCTTTTTTTGCCAGAGCCTCCCCCAATAAATGGTTTCTCCCTCTAAATCTCTGGTCATCAAAATAATTCTCAATAAAATGAATCTTCCTCCCTTCATCATCAAGATTCCTCACAGTTATCCTAAACTTATTTTCTTTTATTTGCCCTAATTTTATTCTTTCTTCCCCAAAGCCGATAAACTTAATCTTAACCCCTTCTATCTTAATCCTTTCAACATTATTCGGATTTACATTAAAAATAGAAATATATTGCCTCGTAAAAGCATTCTTGTCTTTTATTCCCGCAATGTTAATCCTTCTCTCCCTTATCCTCAACCTTTTGGCAATTATCTTAACCACGTCCTTAGTGTTCCAGTTTCTTTTTTCAATTGAATAATAGCTATACTCCCCCTTTTTAGTTAGCTCCAAATCCATAGCCTCCTCTACAATGAAGTCTTCAGGAGATTGTTTAATTTTGTACATATATTTTCTAGCTTACATATATTTTTAAAATTATCAATATTCACAGTAAAAATGGCAAATATGATAACCTATGAGGGTGTTTATGATTTATTGAGAAAAGAGAAGATATACCCAGAGCTGCAGAAAATGCCTAAAAGCTTTGTAGAAGATGTAACTTCCTACCTGCAGGAAAAGGCATCTATACTAGAATCGCAAAGGAATAAAGATTCAATATTTGCAGAAAGGGAAGTGGAAAAAACAGCCAGGCAGCTTGAAAATATTAAAAAGATGCTAAAAGAACTCTATGAAAAAAGAGAAAACAAAATTATCCAATTAGCACTATTTTCATCTAGAACAAACCTAAGTCACGAATATAAAAATATGTTGCCCGAAGAACAAGAATTTTTTAATTCCATCCTTAGATTGTTAGATAGTTACAGAACAGGCATATTAGATAACATACTAGACTTAAAATTGCCAACATTATCACTACCGAAAGATATAAAAACTGAAAATAAGGAAACATCAAAATTAATAAGGTTCATTCATCCAGTTCCAAAAGATCGGAAGAGCACACGTCTGAACTCCAGTCACCTAGCAAG
>CAZDKM010000006.1:12746-18369 GCA_964505985.1 Candidatus Woesearchaeota archaeon | reverse complement strand
CTAAAATTAGCCTTGATAGCCTCCAGGTCAGGCTCTTTAAACACAGCAGGCATGATAGAAGAGGAAAAAGAGATGTACAGCATGATAGTGGAAAACCTCAACTTCTATAGAAATAATGTTTTGAAAAGAATTCTTGATAAGAAGCTCCCTTCTATAAAAAAGGAGGAAAAAGAAGGGGAAGATTTAAAAACCGTCCGATTCATAAATCCAGTACCCCAGTTTATAGGCATTGATGACAAAAAATATGGCCCTTTTGAAGAAAAAAATACTGCTGAACTCCCTTCAAATGTGGCAGATTTATTAATAAAAAGCAAGAGAGCAGAAGAAATATGAAATTTCCAAGAAGTGTTAATCGTTACTGTAAGTATTGTAGAAATTATAGTATTCATAAAATAGCAGAGGTAAAAGGAAAAGAAAGAGGTAGTTTAAAGCATGGCTCAATTCAGAGAGCCAGAAAAAGAGGCAGAGGCCAGGGATTTGGCAATAAGGGAAAATGGGGCTCTAAGCCTCCAATTTCAAAGTTCAAGAGAACAGGTGCTAAGATATCAAAGAAAACAAATTTAAAATATACTTGCCAAAAGTGTAAAAAAACCACAATACAAAGAAAGGGGTTTAGGACAAAAAAATTAGTTATTGAGCAGGAAAAATGATAAGAGAGCCATCAAGCAAATTTGTAAAGTTAAGATGCACAAAATGCAAGAACGAGCAGATAATCTTTGGTAAATCAGCTTCAAAGATAAAATGCCTTGTATGCGGCTCAACTTTGGTTACTCCTACAGGAGGGAAGGCCAAAATAAAAGCCCAAATCCTCGAGGTACTCGAATAATGTTTTATAAGAAAAAAGGATTTCCTGAAGTTAGTGAATTAGTTATGTGTAATGTAAAGAAAATCCTCCCTCATTCTATATTTGTTGAAATTGAAGAATACGGAAAAGAAGGCATGATCCACATCTCTGAGATAGCCCCAGGAAGAATCAGGAATTTAAGGGACTATGTGAAGGAAGGAAAAAAAATAGTATGCAAAGTATTAAACATACACAGGGAAAAAGGCCATATTGACTTATCATTGAGAAGAGTTAACCAGTCGCAGAAGATAAGGAAAAATGAAGAATACAAGCAGGAGCAAAGAGCGGAAAAAATTCTGGAAAATGTAGCAAAAGAGCTGAAAACATCTATAGGAGATGTATACCTAAAAGCAGGAAATAGAATAATTGAAGAATATGGTGCTCTAACTCCCTGTTTCTATGATGTTGTAAAGGGGAAAGTAAATTTAAAAGATCTGGGAGCAGATGCAAAAGTTGAAAAGGTTTTGACAGAAAGAATAAAAGAAAAAATCCAGCCTCCCTCTGTTTCAGTAATATCAAAAATTATATTGCGAAGCTCCTCTCCGGAAGGGGTTGAAGACATAAAGAAGGTCCTGAAAAGTATGAAGGCTGAAAATGTTTCTTTATCTTACCTAGGTGCTCCAAATTATAGATTGGCAATAACAAGCTCAGATTATAAAGAAGCCGAGAGTAAATTAAAGATTTTGACAGAATCATCAACAAAACTCGCAAAAAAATGCGGTGTTGAGATAGAATTCAAAAGAAAATGAGTAAGATAGAGATTCTTAAATGTAGCAAATGTTTTAAATATACATTAAAACATGAATGTGATAACTGTTTTTTAAAAACAGAATCTCCTAAGCCGGCAAAATATTCGCCGCATGATCCTTATGGTGAATGGAGGTTGAAATATAAAACAAGATTAAAATGGAATTTAAGATAAAAGAATTCAAAAAGCCAAAGTTAAAATCTCCTATTCTTATTGAAGGTCTCCCTGGAATAGGGAATGTAGGCAAAATAGCAGTGGATTTTATGATAGACTCATTAGAAGCAGAGAAAGTATTGGAGATAAGCTCCCAACACTTTCCTCATTCAGTCTTTGTTAACGAGCATAATCTTGTAGATCTGCCTAAGATAGAACTGCACTATAAGAAAGGCAGAAAAAATGACTTGTTATTTTTATCCGGAGATATCCAGCCATTAGATGAAAAATCATGTTACATGTTCTGTGAAACAGTTTTAGATATTTTTCAGAAATACAAGGGGAAAGAAATAGTAACCCTCGGTGGTATAGGATTGCCAAAAGTCCCTGAAAAGCCTAAAGTCTATTGTACAGCAAATGACAGCTCAATAGTAAAAAAGTATAGGGCTAAAGGTTTAGATAATAATATATTTGGTGTTGTCGGCCCGATAATTGGGGTTTCAGGTCTTCTTGTTGGTTTGGCATCAAACAGGAAAATACCAGGAATAGTTATATTAGCCCAAACTTTCGGGCATCCAACATATATTGGAGTAAGAGGGGCTAAGGAAATTTTAAATGTATTAAATAAAAATCTTGAGATAAACATCGACACAAAAAGCCTTGATAAGGAAATAGAGAGCCTGGAAAAAGAAATGGACATATCCTCAAAAACATTAAGCAAACTAACAAAAGCAATGTCAGCTCAGCAGGATAAAGTAAGCTACATAGGTTAAAACTCTCTCAACATTTTTTGCGCATTCACTTTATCTTCATTGTCCAGTACTATTTCCCCATAAACTCCATCATAGCCCGGTTTTATTTTTAATTTTCCCTCTCTATTCAATAAAATTAATTTAACAAGTTTTTCATGGGCAATTTTATTTAAATCTCCAGAACTAGCCTTCAGTAGGACATTAAGCTCATTTCCAAATTCTTTAAACAGAGAATTATAGATATCCAAAACTTTTTTTGAATTCAGTTGTTTTATCCCATAAACAGCAGCAATCAGTTCTTGCAACGGAATTACATTAAAGAAATCTTTAGCATTCTTTGGTTTATATCCCTTATCTTCTTTTGCAAGCTCTTCTATCCTATACTCAACTCCTATAGTCATTTCCTTTCTGCATTTAGGACATATTTTATTCAGTCTTTTACTCTCATTAAAATCGCAACAAAAATCACAGATTCTGTGCCCATCTATATGATATTTACCATACTCTGGGTTTACCTCAATAGTCTTTTTCAATCCCTCTCCTGTCCTTATTGCTTTAACAAAATTGTCATAGCTCAATTCATCAAAATCAAAAACAGTTGCTTCTCTCCCAAGCCTGAAAGGCCAATAACTGTGCGCGTCACTAAAGCTCACAATCTGAACATTTTCTTTTAGTCTCCACAACATAGCAGGATCAGCACTCATCCCAGATTCAATTGCATGTATCTTGTTTGATTTATCTTTAAAACATTCTTTTAAAGAGTCAAAGCCAGATTTGCTTCCAAAAACCCCAAAAAAACTAGTCATACAATGAGCTGGAATAATCTCTATCTTCTCATCAATTTCCTTCATGATTTCAACAAATTCAGGACAACTCATTCCAAAGATGGGTCTCCCATCATAATCTAGTCTTCCTCTTTTACTTAAGGCTTCAATAATTTGGTCAGCAGTTTCTCCATTAGGAGAAAATAATAATAAATGAACAGCTCTTCTTCCATTATCACTATACATTAAGCTGATTTCAGTTCCCCATAAAAAAGGAAATTTATTCTTGCTCCATAATACCCCATTCTCGTCTTCTTTCAAATTCTTTTTAATTTCAGAATTCCAGATAGGATGTTGAAGATCTCCTGTTGTTAATAAATTCAAGCCCTTTATCCTGGCATATTTTTCTAAGTTATCAAGGTTTATTGATTTGCTGCAGGCTCTTGAAAATCTAGAATGTAATTGCAAATCAGCTATAATTTCCATAAAGCTTAAAGAATAAAATAGTTAATAAAATCTACTGTTTAGTTGATTCAAAAATAGTGACTGGAACGCTTGTCTCATCAACATACACATAATTTAGTCTAATGTTTAATTTATCCTCATAGCTGTCAGTAGCTGTTGTAAAGCAGCTTAAAACTGTCTTTCCATTAGTCAATTCAACAATCCCCCTGCTTGATAAATCTGAAGTCCTGAAATCACATTGGACATTAGATGGATTCAACACATCCACTTCCAGCTTATCCACATTGGCAATTCTTGCAGCCCCTTCTTCTGTCTGCTCGCATGTAGTATCAGGTGCAAATACATTCCCCTTGCCCTGGTTGGTTATCTCTATATTAAACCTTACCTGATCACTCCCCCTTATCTCCTCGGTAACAGCAGTTATTTGCACTGGTGCGCTTGATACATCTCCCTTCTTCATTTTTTGTCCTTCCGCGCTGCAAACATCTCTATCACTCTCTTTTGCTACTAAAGGAGTTATGCAAACATTAACTAATCCCTTTGTCTGGTAAGGATAGCAGACTCTTGCCCTTATAGTAAAGTCCTGAGAATTAACAATAACCTGATTGTATCTTGCATTTCCAAAGTCAATTACCTGCTCCCCTCCCTGCTCAGAAAATTCTCCCCTTGCCCTTAATGAGCCCTCAGTTCCCTTATATTCCTCTGTCAGGCCAAAATTATTCAAATTAATCCCGAATATTCTTGCTTTTGCTTTTCCAGTTTGCAGATCAAACTCACCCTTATTTCTTAAAATAGTCTTGATTGAAACAGAATCATCCTGGTCAAATTGTGTTGGTGGTGCTAAAGTCTCAAATTCTATTAAAACCCCATCTGTTCCGCCAAAAAAAGTGCCTTCTTTCTTTGTATCATCATCATTTTTGCATGCAGAAATCAGTAACAGAGAGGTAACAGCCAAAAAAAGAAATATGTGGTATTTTTTCATTGTAGCACCAATTTTTATTTGTACTTACTCATTTAAATAACTATCTCCGGCTATCAGCATCTGAAATTTGGATATTTAATGACTTTGAATTTTCATATTCATAACCTAACCTTACATTTAAAGGATTATTTAAAAAGTTGTCAACATCTCCTAAAAACAGCTCGCAGGTTATAGTCTCCTCATTTCTATCCTTCCTCCATAAAAACACCCCATTATCAACATCATTGCATTCCATCAATCCAAATCCTACATAATCAGCTTCTATCCTCACCGGAACATATCTCAAAGCAGTAGACTCCCCTTTCTCAGAAATAATAGACTGATCTATCTCTCCTTTAATCTCCCCCATCCCCATCTTCCTCATTGTTATATCAGCAACAACCTTTATTCCACCTCTCTCAGGGATTAATTGCTTCTCAACCTTCCCTAAAGTCACAGGAGCAATTGTAGCTTTTAAATTATCCCCAGTAATAGTCTCAAAAGAGCTGCATTCCCTCTCACTCTCCCCAACAAGTGACTTAACGCATAACTGCGGGCCTGCTAAAACATCGCACTTATATCTAGATTTAGCTATGATGGTTGTTGATAAACCTCTATCCAAGTTTGTGTAAGGCTCAAAGCTGAAATATTTTTCTGTGCTATCTCTCTCAACTCTCCCGCCTACTAATTTAATCCCCTCTAAACTCAAAGATTGGCACTGCTCGTCTATCCCACCCCAGACGCTGCTTAAAGTATCTGTAACACATATCTCCGAGGATATATCGCAAATGCCGTTGTTTACCAGCTTTAACCCAACATTAATGTCCTGATTTTCTCTTATTTTTGCAGGAGGCTGTAATTGTAGAAAGTCTATGCTTAACCCATCAGGATTTCCTATTAACTTTCCGCCATCTCTAGGTCCTGTTGATCCGCAAC
>CAZDKM010000006.1:0-12736 GCA_964505985.1 Candidatus Woesearchaeota archaeon | reverse complement strand
TAATCTAACATTCAATGTATCATAAACCTCATAAACATAATCTGCTCTAGCAGTTATCTCACTAACACTTAAACTTTCTGTTTCCAAAAAGTCCACCCTAAATGAAGTGCTTGTTGTGAACTGCTCTCTTGATAAAGCATCAAAACACTCCCGGCTTAAATATCCTGGCAAAACCTCTTTTTTAATTCCTAATCTTTCACATCTTGAATTAAGATTAGCCAGCTCTTCTTTCTTAATCACATACTCTTTTCTTCCAGTCTCTTTTGTATCTTCCCCAGAATCAATAAAGCTTCCTTCTTCTGTATCCAAAGCAAAATTTTCAGGAACCCTTATCCTCATATCCCTTATCTCTCTCACAACACCCTCTCTGACTCCCGGAGCATAATTTTTGTATCTTGCATATTCCTCAAATGAAACACCCATAAAATTAAATCCCTCTCCATCTCCGCTCTTATCGCTGTATGGTTGGCCTATTCCCCCCAAAACTATCCTCATCGGCGCCTTTGATGGTTGGCTCGAAACAATCCCTTTCTCTCTATCCCTGATAAACCTGTCATTTATTCCTTCAAAAGGATCATTGCCCAAAGATCTGTCCTGTCTTATTTTTTCATCTTTCTTAGTATAAACCGGCCAGAAAGTAAATGAGCTGAATTCATAATCCACGAAGAATTTTATTTTCAAGTTTTGAAGCTTATTCTCTGCTTGGATAAGATTAGATTCAACTTCAAATGTATTTTCAGGAAATTCACATTCCACACTTATAAATGATACCTCCCCCTTTCTTACAGTCCTCTGATTGTCCTCAATAATCCCCTCCTTGCTTTCTCCACTTGTTTCTCCTAAACACCCCAATTTAACAGTAGATGCCCCAGAATCCTCTCCCTCTGCCTTAGGTATCTTTATCGCCAGTTCAGTCCTCGCTTTTATTTTTTCATTAGTAAAATACAAATTCCTATCAGAATTGGGGCTTATAACAAACTCTAAACCTAAATCCTTATCCACCTCAGTTGCTTCTACAGTGGATTTCCACTGGCTGTTAGAACTTCTAACAACTGCTTTTGAAGGATCAACTATGACTTCAGTAGTTTCCTTGAATAAAGGAGCTATTCTAGAAACCCCAGGAATCCCTGCTAAAAAATCTATTGCTTCAGTCCCATAAATATCCAAAATACCCTGCCTGCCTGCCTGAGTGAAGAATACAAGAACAGCAATTAACATCAAAAGACCAAAAGAGAATAGAAGTATAAAAATGAGCCAATGAAAAGGACCAGCAAGTACTCTGAAAGGTATTTTTAAGTACTCAAAAGGATTCGGTGGTGTATCTTTTGGACCTCTAAGAAAAGCCCTTGTAGCTTTTTTGCTTCCCTCATAACCTCTTCTCCAATAAGGATCCTCATTTTTTTCAGCCATTTTTTCATTTCAAAATTAGTTCTAGTCTATCAATATTAAACTCAGTTTCCGGGGTAATCTTAAACACATTATTCCCTTCTTTCATAAACCTTCCCAAATTATCCTGCTTATATTCATTATCTTCTATATCTATTGTAAATTCCCTATTGTTTAATTCAAATACAAATTTCTTATTGTCATCATCAGTAAATTGAATATCAAGTTCAACATCCCTATCCGTATTCCTAATATCCTCAAAATCATCCTCGCTGATAGCAAACCTGTAGCTTATGCTTCCACCTTCTGAGGATTTAACAGTAAGCTCAATGTCATTTATCAGGTAATCCCCTTTATCTATCTCGAATATAAACTCATTCTCTCCTTCTTTAAGATCATCTGCATCTATCTCGGCCTGTTTCTCGCTTGAACCGCAGGTAATTACTTCATCGCTGATTTCTTTCCCATTTAAGAAAATTCTCAACCTACTTATATCCGCAGCACTATTGCAGAATAAGAAATAGCTTAATTTTCCATCTCCCCTCTCAGCTGCGCTTAATACAACTTTCCTTCTTTCTTTTGTATTGACTATCTCAAAGCTCTGCCTTACTTTCACATCCTTTAAGATATACTCATTTGTCTTGAATATATTAATGCCAGGGCTTGAAGATTCAAACTTCAAAGTATTTACTTCTTGTAGTAAATTCCTAGGTAGTACAACATTTTGCAACCCATCTACTCTTCCAACAAATACCTCTGCATCATTTAAGCTGACTATTAAATTCCCCTCACCATCTTCAACTGTAAAGAATAAATTAGCATTTTCAAGATTGTCAGTGTCATCAACCTTAAAAGTAAGTCTTCTCGTGTTAGAGCTAAAAACTCCTTCACTTACAGATAACTTAACAGCTAGATCAGCAACAACAGGCTCATCTCTTAAGAATAAATTAACAGAATCAATCTTATGAATTGTCTCATCATCAGAAGATGGTTTTAATAATCCAGGAGATTGAGTTAGGAGAACAATCTCTTTCTCATTATCTATTCTCTTATCATCAAGGTCTCTATTCAAAAGCTCATTTCTATCCTCAGATGGCAATAAAAGAACAAATATAGCTAGAAAAGCTGCTATAAGAAAAACTAAGACCGCAACATTTCCTGCACTTGTTTGTCCACTTTTCATTGATAGAAATAAAAATCTTTTCTATTTAAAACTTTTTATATCTCTAGCCAATAGAAGAAAAAGCATTATTTATTTGCTCTTTAGTCCATCCTGCTTTAGATAAATTTACCCTTATATCAGAAGTCTTCATCCCTGCAGACCTCGCATCCTCTATATACTTAACAATTTTCCTCTCGCTTCCTGTTAAACCAGGTCCCTTAGTATAATTCTTAGATGAAGAGCCTCCTCCAATCTTTCCCTGTTTCTTTAACCAGATTATAGAGCCAATAGCTCCGATTAATACGAGGATAAGTATTATTAGCAATACCTTTCCTGTACCTCCTCCTGTCTTAAAGTCCTCAGCATTTGTTGGATCAGTTCCATCTGCAAACTCCTTCCCATTTGATATCCCATCCTGGTCAAAGTCATCTTCAAATCCCTGATTCAAACTTCCAAAGAATTGTATTTCTAAATCATCAATAAGCCCATCCTGGTCTACATCTATATTAACTTGTTCCACTCCTCCTCTTCTATAATCATCAATTGTAGGGACTTGTCCTCCACTTGGTGTAGTTGGAACAGTATCTAAACATTGGTCCACTGTATTATACCCTTTGCTTTGCCAGAATGGCAGAGTATACTCGCTAATTCTCTTACAATCTCCAGTCTGGCTGTTCTGAACTAATAAAGTCCTAAATGTAGAACCTCTCCCAGTAGCCCCTCCACCAGATCCTCCGCTAGTTCCACCTCCCCCTCCTGCAGGTGGAGCTCCGCCAGTATCATCAGGAGGACTAACCACAACATTATCCCCGAATAAACCATATACTGAAAGGTGTGAAGCTATTCCTGAAACTAGATTATTAGTGGTATCAACAGTTCCAGGTAATAACTCCCATGCCTGAGTTTCATCATTGAAGTAATACATCCTCAAACTTCCTTCTACTAATCCAAGTCTCTGAACATCTTGATCATCATATACTACATTAATATTAACTTGCTCTAATTTCCCTGTTAATGGCTGAACACTTGATATATCTATGAAATTAAGCCCTACCTTTCCTCCTAAATTATTGCTTTCAGGATTATGTGAAAGATATCTCCCTATTATATCTGTATTAACCTGCTCCTTTGGACTGAAAATCAGCCTTATCTTCGAATCCAATAAATTAACTCTTGACCCTGATTGGCTGTTGAAATTTACTCTTTCCTCTTTAATTCCAAATAAATCTGATAATCTGAAAAAGTCATCTGTATCAACTTTTCCATCTCCGTTTAGGTCATATGCAGCATCCCAGTTCTCACTCTGCCCATTTGTTCCCATATGCTCTCTGAATAAAATTCCATCAGCTCCGGACAATCCCTCTAAACCCTCTCCAATAGTTATTTCTACTCTTCCATCATTATTAAAGTCCCCATAAGTACGTGTCTCCCCTTGGCAATTATCCCCTCCAAATGAATTCCTTATAACATCAATATCATCTGCATCTAAAACATTATCATCATTCATATCATAAGTATTTACTATGCCTGTCCCTCCAACCCTCATGTATGATGCAAATGATACCATATCTCTTGTATCTACACATCTATCATTATTAACATCTCCAGGTAAAGGAGTTATAGGACTGCATTTTCCTCCAGTCCTGTATTTTTCCCTCAAGTATGCCTCATCATTCTCACTTACCGCATTATCTCCATTTAAGTCAAAGACGCTTCTTCTATCAGATACTGGTTTAGCCAATTCATCCTTTAATGCAGCCTTATCATTATTATCTATGCATCTATTATTATCAAAGTCTCCTTTTACAATAGGGCAACTATCCCCATATCCGCCATTATCACTCATAATAAACAAATCCTCATTGTCAACTTTCCCATCACTATTCAAATCATGGATTGCCAGATCAACAGTGCTTGGATTATTTCTAGCCTGATTTAATAGTTCCAAGTCCAATACATCAACGCAGTTGTCATCATTTAAGTCATATAACCCTTCAGCAGCAGAGCACACATTACTACTGCATACTCTTGAAGCACATTCATTATTTGAAGTACATGTCTCTCCATTTGCTTTTGGATTGCCTAATAAGCAATTTCCAGATGTAGAATCCCAGCTAAATCCTTGAGCACAACTTACACAAACACTCCCTTGCCCAACACTGTTGCAGAAATCATTTCCAGCTGAAACTACATTCTCTCCATTTGTCGCAACGCTTGTACACCCAGCACCTCCAACAGCAGTACAAGCAGGAGTTATCCTTATGCTGGTTCCAGTTGTAAATAAGCCTCTTAGTTCCCCCATCCTTGCTCTAATCCTGTATATATACTCCTTATTTTCTCTTATATCAATACTATCTGTAAATGTGCATACTTCACTAGTGCATAAATCAGCAGAAGCAGCAGTTGCAAAATCATCACTTCTTGAACCATCAACCTCTCTGCTTATAATATAAGTAATAGGTTTTCTTCCAGTTGCAACAGTCACATAATTCCCTTCATCTTTCCATTGAACTACAATGCTATTTGCTCCAATATCGTATCTTAATGAAACATCTGTAGGTATAGCCAATTCCTCAGCAGTAGGCTCTGGAATTTGAGGCAACAACTCAGCCAGCTTATAAAAGTCATCATAGTCAACATCCCCATCTCTATCTAAATCATACCTTGCATCCCAGTTTGATGAGCTTGTTGTAGTTCCAACATGCTGGGTAAATAACAAACCATCTGCACCATAAGCATTAGATCCTGAAAGAACTATATCTACCCCACCATCATTGTTGAAATCTAAATCATTATAAGTAGCTTGAGGTGCTGTTTTATCTGTACAGGCACTTCCAACTATCTGGCATCTACTGGATTGAGTATTACATTCAGCAGGTGTTAATTGATTGCATGTTTTCCCTGCAACAGAACCTGAACAACTACCGGTTGATGGATTACAACTCTCAGACCCCCCACATCCACAAATGTTACAGTCATCAATCCAGCCAACACCATCCCATTTCAAAGGCTTAGTAGGAGCACATTCTCCAACCACTCTTCCTTCTGAAATAGCCTGCTCAGTTGTTACAGTTGCTGGAATACTAACGCTCACTTCATTACTAAACCTAGTATTTTCATAATAAAGCTCACTGCTCGTCCTTACTCCCACCTTGTATGTATAGCTCTTTCCTGCCTGTGCAGTATTGTCTGTATAGCTGCATCTCGGCAAGTTTGGAGGGCATGTTATACCCTCTCTTAATATACCATAAGCATCTCCTGCTTCCTTCCTCCATACATCATACACCAAATTCTGTTGGGTTAAAGCAGTTCCTCTTGCTCCTAGTCCAAATATGCTTCTGAAGAAGTTTGCTATTGAATCGAATAATCCTGCATTTCCTGTTATCCTGTTCTGTTCTATTACAGCTGATGTACTTATTGGATTTGTTGTAGTTGTAATCTCTCCTTTGTTCCATGTTAATACCACATTCCCACTAATAACTTGGGAAGTCAGTTCAGTAGGTGGAGTTATTATTTGTGTTGTTTGTTGTGCTGTTGTAGTTGTTGTAGCTGTAGTGCAAACCTCAGTTGCTTGTGATGTAGAATACTGGCATAACCCACTCTGGCATTCTGAATTGCCTGCACATGCCTGTCCATTTGCTTTCTTTGCAGTTGTTTGTTGTGCTGTTGTAGTTGTTGTAGCTACTGTACAAACCTCTGTTGCTTGTGCAGTTGAGTATTGGCAATTATTACTGGTGCAATCTGCATTGCTTGTACATGGTTGTCCTAGTGCTTTCTTTGTTGTCAAAGCTGGTGCAGTTGATTTTGTTTCACATAAGTTATCTGCAGCATTCCATGTACATTTAGAATCTTGGCTGCATGTTGTTGGTGTAGTCTTTTGTGCGCATGTTTGAGGAGTTGATGTTTTATCTCTGCAAACACCACCTGCATTATTCCATTCACAATTACCATCTTGCGAACATACAGATTGTGTGGTTCTTTGTGCGCATGTTTGAGCTGTTGTCAAAGCTGGTGCAGTTGTTCTAGTTGTTTTTGGATCACATATGTTTTCAGCAATATTCCATGTACATTTAGAATCTCGGCTGCATGTTCTTGGTGTAGTCTTTTGTGCGCATGTTTGAGCTGTTGTAACAGCTTGCCCTACAGGTACACTAACGCTCACTTCATTACTAAACCTAGTATTTTCATAATAAAGCTCACTGCTCGTCCTTACTCCCACCTTGTATGTATAGCTCTTTCCTGCCTGTGCAGTATTGTCTGTATAGCTGCATCTCGGCAAGTTTGGAGGGCATGTTATACCCTCTCTTAATATACCATAAGCATCTCCTGCTTCCTTCCTCCATACATCATACACCAAATTCTGTTGGGTTAAAGCAGTTCCTCTTGCTCCTAGTCCAAATATGCTTCTGAAGAAGTTTGCTATTGAATCGAATAATCCTGCATTTCCTGTTATTTGATTGTCTAATACTGCAAACCCTGCAGGACTTGTAGTAGTTACAACATTCCCCTTGTTCCATGTCAGTACTACATTAGTCCCGCTTAATGTTGCAGTTAGTCCTGTAGGTGGAGTTATTGTTTGTGTTGTAATTGTTTGTTGTGCTGTTGTAGTTGCTCGCAAATTTATACAGCTTTGTTGCCCATTCGATGGATTTGTTTGTATCTCACATCTAGTTGATTGTTGAACGCATTCAGTTGCTGTTAACTGAGAACAAGATAGTGCTGATATATCCCTCGCTTCAGGCACATCAGGAAGATTGGTATCTCCATCTGCAGCCCGAACATCAAGATTATCCTCAGTGGTAAATGTTCCTCCTCGCCCTCCAGGGGGTTGTGCATTAACAGAAAAAACTCCAGCTAATAAGAAAGTAAAAAGTAAGAATAAAACTACACCTCTCTCTTTGCCGATCATGATAAAAATATCATATCCTTACCTATATAAAGATTTTTATTTAATAATTCCTATCAAGAGAATCAGTTATTTCTTCATCAGACCATCCTTTCGCTTTCAAAGCATTTCTAATCTGGGTTTTTGTAAATCCTTTTCTCAAAGATTTTTTTATATATTCATCTAATTTTGAATTATTCCTTATTGTTCCTGTGCTTGTTTTATATGTATACCCTCCTAGGCTAGAAGATTTCGGTTTTGAAAAATAAAGGAAGTATATTACTATCCCTATAATCAAAATTATAGCAAGCCCAATAAATATCCAAATAAGTATCCTTGACCCAGAAGGAGTACTATCTGAATCTGTTGGGTCTGAACCCCCAGTAAATTCCTCAATATTTGAATAACCATCCCCATCCGGATCATCTCCAGCTCCAAAAGACAATGAGCCAAAGAACTGCATCTCCCATACATCTTCCAGTCCATCAAAGTCTATATCTGGACTTGGGCGTAAACCGCAAGCTACATTGCCACTGCAATCAGGATCATTGCAATCAGTCAAGCCATCACAGTCATTATCCAAGCTATCAGTACATAACTCACTTCCTGGTCTTACTGCTCCTTCGCAATTGCCACTCCATCTCCCACTAACGCAGCTTTCAGTTCCAGATTTGCATTGCCCAATATTAATCCCACAAGTTCTTGTCTGTCCTGAAGTACATATAGCACTGCAATCAGGATCATTGCCGTCTATTAATCCATTGCAATTATTGTCTATTGTATCAGTGCACACTTCTGCTGCAGTAGGGTAGATTCTTGCATTTGAATCATTGCAGTCTGCAGGTCTGCAACTTCCATCTTTATCTCTGTCTGTACATCCTTCCCCTCCCTCAATGTTTATAGACTTGCTTAAGAATTTACATTGCTCATCTTCCTTCCCATCCTCTGAAACTTTAATGTAAAGCCTGTGCCTATTATCCTCATCTACCGTGCTTGGAACTTTTAGTTTAAATGAAAATTCCTCGGTATTTGATTTCCTTATCTCCATAGTTTCTTCAGCATCCACAACTACATCTCTGTCATCTAAATCATATAAGATAGCCTCAATAACAACATCTCTTGTCTCAAGCAGAGATTTGACTTTCACCTCTACCTCTATCTCATCTCCTGCCTCATATTTATTCTTGTTAGTGTCAAGCCCAGTTACCTGCAGTCCATTTCCTTGCTCTCCATCCTCGCAGATATCAGCCTCAACTACATTGAATCTCGCAGTCAAGGTTGCATTTCCTAATGCTGCAGTTGGTGGTGCATTGCACAAGCTGTTGACAGAGCAGGTAATTGTCTGGTTAAATCTTATGCTAGACCCCACATCGCAGTTTTCAAATACTACCTTGTCAGATAACAATGATCTACTACTGCATGCCGTATCTCCAATTTTTCCATCAACGCAATATTGCAAAGCATTATTCATATTAGCAGACTGGCCTCCAATTGCTATCCCACAAACAAAGTCTATATCTGTCCCAATCAAAACATCATTTGTAGGAGGAATAACTGAAACTATATTCACATAACTTCCAGTGCAGTCTTTATCTAATCCATCTATTACTCTATCTCCATCATCATCTACGTTGTTATTGCAAACCTCACTAGTTGTAGTTCCTGCTTGAATAGCCACAGATGCATCATAAGTCTTTCCTCTGCTATCAACAACTCCAATTCTGCAGGTCCCAACGCTTAAACTCCTAATCTCAAATGTATTCCCTAAGCTAGGAGAAGGACTAATAAGTTCACAAGACCCTCCTGCTTCAGTAAGAATTCCCGCCCTGTACGGAGCAACACCGCCTGTAACAGTCAGAACGCTTGTTTGTCCTACATTAATAGTTGCAGGAGCTGAAATAACATTAACAGGTGCAACAACATTTATGTTATATACCCCAACATATTTCCTAGGATCTATGCTTGCATCATCGCTGACAGCAACATAACATATTCCTGGACTCTTTCCCCTTACTGGTGTACTCGGACTTACATTAGGTCCTCCATGCTCTCTTCCATGAGAAACAATCACACATACAGGACTTGCTGGATTATAGTTTAATATGCCCCATCTAAATCTAGTTACAGTTCTTGAAGTAGCATTAAGATAAACAGGCTGCCCAACCTCTACGGTATCAGAGCTTGCAGTTATAGTAATAGGCTTCTCTTCTTCTGCAATTGTTACATCAGATTTAACTGCACATGCACCACCAACTACCTGGCATCTATCTGCTGGACATTGCTCAGCACTAAATGTATTGCATGCTTGTTGTGGTTGTACTCTGCTTGCAAGTAAATCAGCTAATCTGAAAAAATCATCTAAATCAACTTTCCCATCACTATTCAAATCATACCTTGCATCCCAGTTTGATGAGCTTGTTGTAGTTCCAACATGCTGGGTAAATAACAAACCATCTGCACCATAAGCATTAGTTCCAGACACAGTTATCTCTACTCTCCCATCCCTATTAAAGTCAAGACTATCATAGGTTACCTCTCCCATTGAAGGAACATTAATAGTAACCTCACTTGAGAACCTTACAGCACTAGAAGAATAAAGTTGTGTGCTTGTCCTTGCTCCAACTCTGTAAGTATAAGTCCCTCCTTGTTGTGATGTAGTATCAGTATAGCTGCATATCCCAGAGCTTGCAGAGCAAGGCGCTGATTGTCTCAAAACATTATATTCCCCTCCCGCTTCCCTCCTCCATACATCATAAACTAAACTTTCTCTTGTTAAAGTTCCTCTAGTCCCAATTCCAAATAAATTTCTGAAGAAGTTTGCTATTGAGTCAAATAATCCCACATTTCCTGTTATTTGATTGTCTAATACTGCAGATCCAGCAGGATTTGTAGTAGTTACAACATTCCCCTTGTTCCATGTCAGTACTACATTAGTCCCGCTTAATGTTGCAGTTAGTCCTGTAGGTGGAGTTATTGTTTGTGTTATGGTTAAGTCTGTAACTGCTGTACATACCTCAGTTGCTTGTACAACAGAATACTGGCATAACCCACTCTGGCATTCTGAATTGCCTGCACATGCCTGTCCGTTTGGTTTTAATGTAGTAGGTGATTGAACCTGCACTGTAATTGAAACATCCCTAAATTGAGATGTAGGGGAGTTATCAGTAACCCTAATTACGCAGTTACCAGCAATTAAACCCTCTACTGTAAAAGTACTTCCTCCGACAAAAGCAGTTCCCTCTGCATTAGGGGTTGGAACAATTATCCTGCAAATACTTGTCGAACCTGAAATAGGACTAACCCTGTAAGTAGGAGTTCCGCCAATAATAGTGGCTGTAGTTCTGCTTCCAACATTCAAAGTAGAAGCTACATTTACTGTAAGTTCAGACCTTTGTTTTTCTGTACAGGTACTAGTTCCACTATTCCATTCACAACTTGAGTCTCCATTGCAAGCTATTCTTGCGTTTCCTACTCCTCCTTGGTTATCAGCATTGTATTTCTCAGCACAAGTCTGCGGAGTTGTAACCCCAACATTTGTTTTTTCTCCACATAAGTTGGTCGCTGCGTTCCAACTACATGCAGAATCTTGAATACATGCCTGTCTAGCACCCCCTATTCCACCTTGTCTAGCTTCGTTATATTTATCAGCACATGATTGAGGGACTGGTTGTTGGATTATCCCCTTAGGTACACAATATGACTGCCCATTGGAAGGACTCACATCAACTTTACAACTACTACTTGGGCAATTTGATGCAGTATAGGATGCACATAGCAAAGGACTATTTGTAATTTGCTGAACTACAACAGGGAAACTCGCAACATGTTTATTAGGGTCTGAACTTAAATCATCAGTAACTGTGACTTGACAAGTCCCAGAAGTTCTTCCTTTTATTATTACACTAGTTCCAACATAAGGTCCTCCATTTTCATTTCCATTATGGACAATAGCACAAATAGGATTTGCCAAATTGTAAGACGGAACAACCCATCTAAACTGAGTTACAGAATCAGAGGAAGCCGTTAAAGTAAAAAACCCACCTACGCCAACTATGTTTTCATTTGTTGAGGAACTCACAGTAATTACTCTCGATGTAGTCGGCTCAACTCTATCCGCACACCTAGAGTTGCCTAAATCACAGTAATTACTGATACATTGTGGATTAGCGGAACAAAGAATTCCATTAGGTTTTAAAGTACACTCTCTACTAATCAAGGAACAATAACCGCTTTGACATTGAGGACCAGTCTGGCATGCCCTTCCAAGAGGTACAAGAGTAGTCCTATCTCTCTGTTCACTTGGTCCAGATCTACATACAAAGTCATTAGTATCACAATATCCACTAACGCATTGTGAGTTTTCTCTACAACCCAAACCATTAGACACTAAATTACATCTCCCAACATCAACAAAACCATAGATTAAACAATAACCACTTTGGCATTCATTACTACCTGAACATACCTCATCTAAACCTTTTAAAACGACCTTGATTCCACATTGAAGTGAAGAAGGATTACAATAATCACTTTGACATTCATTATTAGAAGAGCAAGTTTGTCCATTTGTTTTTAAAGATGAAATAGCAGTAAGGTCTACAACTTTCCTAAATAAGCGATACCCCCCTACATTAGTATCTGTGTCCCACATCCATCGAGTATCTGCTGAAAAAACATTTGGAACTCCATTGTACGTAACTAGTTCCTTATCGTCTCTCCCTTCTCTACCTCTCTTATTTCTATCTCTCTTATCAACTGTATTTATCCAAGAAGAATCATCAAAGGTTATTGAATTATCCCAACCAGTAGGAAAAGGAACAATTGATTTATAAACCTTCCAAGTATTATCACTCTTTGCAACAATCCTACCATTATGCCATACCTCAAGTAAAACTCCTTCATCATTTCCTTCATCAAGAGCCCTTATCGCTATCAAATTTTGCCCATTTGTCAATTTTCCAGTTATGTCAACATATTCAGCACCCTGCCATCTACTTCCCTCTTTTAATTTCTGTCCATTTAGATAAAGAACATAGCTATCATCAGCAGTTATTAAAACACAAGAACCAGTTGTACATGGAAAAACAGGGGCTGCTCCTCCAACTACCCTGCTAAAAGGATTTTTAAAATATTTCCCAAGCTCATCTAAAAAACTCTCTCCTGTAACATAATTATTAGCTGTCCCAACAGCCAGTCCTGTATAAGCAAATTGCTCATCAAAAGAATTGAATATTATTAAGACGCTTAAAATTACCAAGAATATAAACAAGTGCTCTTTTTTTATTTTTTGATATATTTTCAAA
>CAZDKM010000005.1:15914-19615 GCA_964505985.1 Candidatus Woesearchaeota archaeon | reverse complement strand
TTTATCAAAATCTGTGTCTTCTGATATCATTGTTTTTAAATTACGACTTAAAGCACAAGCAAGATGTATTGCATCTCTTGGCTCTAGGTTATAAGTTTTAATTATTTCAAAGGCATTCCATATAACATTTCTTGAAACGTCTATGAAGGTTATTCCTTTCAAATTAAAGAAAGCAGAGATTGCATTTACAGCATCTTCTTTTTTTCTATTTTTTAATAATTTATATGAGAATTCATCAAATGTCAGTGCTGAAGTGTATATTTTTACATTCTTTTCTACTAAAGATTTTAAAATTTGCCTGGCTTTTAATCCTTCCTTCTCATTACTCACTGCAGCAAATATAAAGATGTTTGAATCTATGTATGCTTCTTCCATCTTTCTTTCATCATCTGGTCATAATCGTTATCTGAATTTACATTTACGGCCTTCCCTTTTTTAGAAATCTCTTCGAATATTTTAAGCGTGTCTTTTGTTGGTTTCTCTATCACTATAGAATCTTCTCTTAACTCTACAAAAATCTTGTCTCCCGGATATATTTTTTTATGTTCCCTGAAAATTTTTGGTATTACAATTTGACCTTTAGGGCCTACCTTTGTTTCTTGTCTTATCATTCTAACCTCAAGTTATACTACAATCTAACTGGTATATATACCTTTTGATTTTAAAATTTTACTTTACTTTTTTTAGAACAACTACTAACTTTTTAACTGCTTCCCTTAATTTAGCTTCTGATTTAGTTCCTGTACAAACAATTTTTCCATTACTGAATAACAAAAAAGTTGCCTTTGTTCCTGATAGCTTATAGACCAAACCAGGAAACTGCTCTGGCTCGTATTCTGTATTATCCAGCTTCATGGCCAAAGAATTAAGGTTTAAATCCATGTGGATTGAACCAGAAGCTACCATATTCTGGACGTTTATTTTAGGCTTTATTCTTATTCTTATCTTTATTTTTGCCAGGTTTTTGATTATTTTCTGCAAGGATTCCTTTACTTTTGTCAAGGATTTAGCGCCAGTTAATACTATCTTGCCTGAGCTGAAGATTAAAGCAGAAGTCTTTGGGTCCTTTATTCTCATTACCAAACCTGGAAACTGCTCTGGGTTATATTCTGTGTTAGGCAGAACCTCAGCCAGTTTTATTAAAGGAATGTCGTGTTCAAGTGAGGTAGAAACAACGATGTTTTGGATTGTAATCTCAGTTCTTGATTTTGTTGCAGGCATTAATAACCCCCCACTATATTTATATACTATTTTTATAAGTTATATTTAAACTTTTGCAAAAATATATAAATGCTTTCATTTATGAGTGCAGAAGGACTAATTTAGAAGTTTAATCTTAACCTCAAACTCTTTTCCCCTTACCTTGAATTTTTCTGCAAATTTTGAAGAGCTTATTGGCTTTATTTCTGAGGCTCCAACTGTCTCTTTTATTGATTTTTTATCCAATCCTATGCCTGAGGTTATATCTAACTGAATCTTATCCTCTTTGTTTAATCCTGCTTTCTTTCTTAATGCCTGGATTCTTCTGATGACCTCACGAGTAAAGCCTTCTTTTTCTAATTCTGGAGTTAATTTTGTATCCAAACTTATTTTATTCTTCCCTTTCTTGAAATTAACAACTTTTACATTTGTCTGGACTTTTATTATTTCTGTGAATTTCTTTAACTTTGATGCATTTGGCGATGTGATCTCTACTCTTGGAAGGGGCCATTTCATTCCTATCTGCTCTTTATCTCTTTGCGATAAGATTTCCTGGACTATCTCACTAACTTCCTTCATTCCTTTCTCCAACTGTTTGTTTATTAATTTTTTATTAGCTTTGGGCCAGCTAAACAGGCTAATGCTTTCTTCTTTAAGGTTAAACTCATTCCTTAAATTCTGATAAGCTTTCTCTGAAATAGAAGGAGCTATTGTAGAAAACATTGTTAAGGTTTTTATTAAAGATTGATAAATTACATACAAGACAGCGCTTTTTTCACCTTCACTCCCAAAATTTAGTTTATCCCTTATCAATTGAACATAATTCCTGCTCAGCTCTAGGAATATTTCTTCGATTTTAACTGGTATTTCATTCAGCTGGTATTTATTAAAAAGATTTGTTACCTCGTCTATTCTTGAATTTAAGAGTGAGAGCATATATTTTTCTTCTAAATCCAGTTTAGGAGATTTTATTTTTGACGGATTTTTTTTGAGAAACCTGGATTGCATGATTAAATAATTATTTAGGTTCCATAGAATATCCATATTCCTGTATTTTACCTTCATATCTTCGAAATTGTAATTTATATCAACTCCAGGAACAGCACCCCCAATCATGTAGTATCTCAAAACATCTGCCCCATATTTGTTTATCACTTCTTCAGGCAGGATATAATTTCCCAAGGATTTGGACATCTTTCTCCCCCGGGCATCCTGCACAAAGCCATGCATGTAGACATTCTTAAAGCTGGCATTTCCAAAAGCCAACATTGAGTTGATTATTAATAAATTAAACCAGCCTCTAATCTGGTCCTTTCCCTCTAAAATAAAATCAGCAGGGTAGTAAGAATTGAACAAATCTTTTCTTTGCGGGAAATCCAGAGATGCCCATGAGGTAGTTCCTGCATCAACCCACACATCCAGGATATCAGGTACTCTTTTTTTTATTCCCCCGCATTTGCATTTTATTTTTACTTCATCTATGAATGGAAGATGCAGATCTTCTGGGATTTTTCCTGCAAGACTTTTTAATTCTTTTATAGAGCCTATGACAATATAATCATCACATTTATTACATCTCCAAATAGGAACAGGAGTCCCCCAATATCTCTGCCTTGTTATTCCGTTATCCCTTAGATTATCAAGCCAGGAATCAAACTGCTTTGATCCTGCCCATTCAGGAACCCATTTTATTTTCCTGTTTAATTCTTTCATTTTTTCTCTTAAATCCTCCACCTTGAAGAACCATTGTCTTGTCGTCAGGAATATTAATGGATTCTTGAATATCAAGCAATCAGGATATTCATGCTTAAAGATTTCAGAAAAAATCAGGAAGCCGTCATTCTTTAAAACTTCGACAAAGTTCTTATCATCTAATTTTGCTTTCCAGCCAGAGAATTTTTTTGTTTCTTCTGGAAAAGTGCCATATTCATCCAGATTATTAAAAGGAGGAATTCTTTCCCTATGGCCTACTTCATAATCTTCCTGGCCACATCCAGGAGCCATATGGACCAAGCCAGTTCCTGTTTCTAAATTAACATACTCAGTAGACAAAACTATAGTGTGGACTTTTTTATTTTTTTTAAACTCTGAATAGTCATAATATTTTTCAAATGGATGTTTGTATTTCATGCCTTCTAATTTTTTGCCCTTTATTATTTCCAAAATTTTAAGGTTCTTTCCTGTTTTTTCTTTTAGACTTTCTACTAGGTCTTTTGCAATTATCCATGTTTCATTATCAGCTTTAGCTTTGGCATAATCAAAATCAGGATTAACCATTATTCCTAGATTAAACAATACTGTCCAGGGGGTAGTTGTAAATATTATCAGAAATTCATTTTTACTCCCTAAGACAGGAAATTTTACATAAATTCCTGGGTCCCTTACTTTTTCATATTCTAATTCATGCTTTGCCAAAGCAGTAGCACATCTTGCACACCAGTGCATGGTTTTTTCCCCTTCGTAAAGCCTCTTTTTTTCATGAGCCCTTTTGACAAGCCACC
>CAZDKM010000005.1:0-15904 GCA_964505985.1 Candidatus Woesearchaeota archaeon | reverse complement strand
ATGAATTCAGGGGTAATACTTTGGTATGCATTTTCAAAATCCATCCATACTCCAAGCCTCTTGAAATCTTCATTCATTATTTTCAGATTTCTCAGAGAGAGTTTTTTGCATTCTTTTACGAATTCCTTGATACCAAATTTTTCAATTTCTCTCTTGTTTTTTAGATTAAGCTCTTTTTCAGTTGCATTCTCAGTTGGCAGGCCATGCATGTCATATCCTGCCCTGTCCCATAGATTAAAGCCATTCATTCTTTTGAACCTTAATAATGAGTCTTTCAGGGCTTTGTTCCATGAAGTGCCAATGTGCACTTTTCCTGAGGTATAAGGCGGGCCATCCAGAAAATAGAATTTCTTTCCTTTCTTATTTTTTAATTTAGCTTTTTCATAAATTTTATTTTTGCTCCAGAACTCAAGTATTTCTTTCTCAACTTCTATAGGATTATACATGTTAGTAGGTTAATTTGGTTATTTTATAAGGTTTATTCTTCTAACAAATCTTTATAAAATTTAGGTTATTTACTCTTTTAAATGGAAAGTAAAATCTGGATAGAGAAATACAGGCCTAAAACATTTGATGAAGTAGTAGGGCAAAGAGAGATTGTAAAAAGAGTAAAGGCTTTTGTTCAGCATAAGAATGTACCCAATATGCTATTTGCAGGCCCAGCAGGGGTAGGGAAGACAAGTTTAATTCTTGTAGCAGCTAGGGAAATGTATGGGGATAGCTGGAAGGAAAGTATAATGGAGACAAATGCCTCTACAGATAGGGGAATCCAGGTTGTAAGAGAGCAGATAAAGGATTTTGCAAGGACTAAATCAATTGGAGATGTCGGGTTTAAGCTTTGCATTCTGGATGAAGCAGACGCCTTAACAAGAGATGCTCAAAATGCCTTAAGAAGGACAATGGAGCAGTACTCAAATACTTGCAGATTTGTCTTGCTTTGCAACTACAGTAGCAAGATAATTGATCCTATTCAATCAAGATGCGCCATCTTCAGATTTAAACCATTAAGCAGAGATGAAATTAAGGAGATAATTGAGAATATTTCCAAAAGTGAAAAGTTAAAAGTAGAGGAAAAGGCTGTTGATACCTTATTTAACTTATCCAACGGCGATGTCAGGAGACTGGAGAATATAATGCAGAGCTGCGCTTCTGTTGAAAAGAACATAACTGAGGATTTGGTATATAAAATTGCGAGCTATGCTGACCCTAAAGAAGTCAAGGAAGTTTTGGAATTGGCAGTAAAGGGAGAATTTATTAAGTCAAGAGATTTATTGTTAAATCTGATGCTTAAAGATGGCTTAAGCGGCATTGACATTATAAAACAGATACAGAAAGAGATTTGGAATTTAGAGATTGAGGACAATAAAAAATTGGAGATGACTGAGAAGTGCGGAGAAGCTGAATTCAGGGTGGTAGAAGGAAGTGATGAATTTTTACAGCTAGAAAGCTTGATTGCAAGCTTTTGTAAAAGATGAAAATAAATTTTGAGTATTCATGGGCATATGACATGATGCTTGGTGAGATGATGGGCAGTTTCAATGATAACAAGATAGAAAATTCAAAATTATACCTGGATTCTGTAAGGGGTTTTTGGGATAATAATGGGGATAGGATAATAAGAGAAATTGAAAGCGCTTCAAAGTTAAAATTTAAAAAATCAGTTGATTGTTTTATTGTCAATTCAATGTTTTACGAGTCTCTGTCCCACCCATTCACAATTAAAATTGAAAAAGATATTGATAAGTTATTTGCAATATTTGTGCATGAGCTTGCGCATATACTGATGGTTCAGAACTTTAAGAAAGCTGCTACTGTTATGAATAAGGTTAAGGGGGATGTTAATTATAAGGTCCATTTTCCTGTCTTACTAATTGAAAGGAGAGTTTTAGAGGGGTTAAATAAAGATTATAAAAAACAAAAGAGGGTTGAAGACTTGGATTATGTCTGGAATGATGTTAACAAGGTTTATGATAATTTCAAAAGAACAAATAGAGGTATTATTCCTTTCTTAAAAGAAAATGTTGCTTCTGGACAAACATAAGCCAAAAGACACAAGCGAGATTTTTGGCCAGGACATCGCTTTGAGGGAGTTAAAAGAATGCATTATTAATAAAATTCCTACTGTTTTAACTGGGAGCCACGGAGTTGGGAAAACTGCAAGTGTTTATGCAATGGCGAAAGAGTTAAACTATGAGGTTGTTGAAAGCAATTCTTCGGATATTAGAGACAAAGAGAGAATTGAAAGTTTTTTGGGGAATGCATCCAAGCAAATGAGCCTGCATCATAATGGAAAGGTTATTCTGATAGAGGAGGTGGATGGTCTGACTGGAAGGTATGACAGGGGAGGGATAAGCGCCATAGTGGATGTAATAAAAAAAAGCGGATTTCCTGTGGTGTTAACAATAAATGACGTGAAATCAAAGAATTTTTCTGTGATTAAAAAGATATGTAGGATTATAGATTTTGAAAGCCTTAATCATTCAATTATTACTGATATCTTGAAAGGTGTTTGTGAAAATGAAAAATTAAGCATAGATGAGAGTATATTAAAAAATCTTGCAATAAAAAGCAATGGAGATGCCAGAGCTGCATTAATTGACCTTGAGCTATTCAGATATGGAGATTTTAGCAATATAGATTTTGTTTCTAGAGATATCACAAATGAAATTTCAAATGTTTTAAGAGTTATATTTAAGAGCAGGAATTCTTCTGATATCTTTAAAGTCTTTGATTCATTGCATGAAGATTTAGATGAAATTAATCTATGGCTGGAGGAGAATCTGCCAAAAGAATATTCTGGTTTTGATCTTGCAAGAGGATTTGACTCCCTGAGCAAAGCAGATGTTTACAAAGGAAGGATAATTAAGAGGCAGTATTATAGATTTTTAGTTTATAGAAGTTTATTCATGTCTGCCGGGGTGGGATTGTCAAAAGAAGAGAGGAAAGAAGGATATGTTAAATATTCAAGAAGTTCAAGAATTTTGAAAATGTGGATATGGAATAATAAAAATGCAAAGAAAAAATCAATTTCCGGAAAAATAGCAAAACAGATACATACCTCTACAAGGAAAGTTATAAAAGACTTCAGTTATTACAGGAATTTATTGGATGATGGGCTTGTCAGGAGAATTGGATTAAATGAAGATGAAATTGAATGGCTACGCAAAAATTAGCTTTGTAATATTCTTGCTGGTTTTAACTGGGTGCTCTAAAGACACTACCAGTGGATATGCAGTTTTAGATGCCGAGGAGGCTTTAATTGCTGATGTGATAGATGGAGATACAGTTGAGACTATTGAAGGAGTCAGGATAAGGTTATTGGGAATCAATACTCCTGAAGTGAATGAAGATTACTATCAGGAAGCTAAAGACGAGTTAAAGAAATTAGTTTTTAATAAAACTGTTTTGATTGTGGAAGATGTGCAGGATAAAGACAAGTATGAGAGAGATTTAAGATACATGTATGTTGGCGGGATTTTTGTTAATGCTTACATGGTTGAGAATGGTTATGCCAGAACATTAAACATTGAGCCGAATACGAGATTTTCTGAAGAGCTTGCCTTGCTTGAAAGAGATGCAATAGATAGAGAAGTTGGGATTTGGGGGATAGAAAAAAGGAATGCTTGTGTTGTTCTTGGCTGCGAGGAGGGGACTAAATATGTTGCAAGCAAGAATTCTCAAGTTTATCATGACTGCTCCTGCAGTAAAGTAAGCAGAATGAGGTTTAATGAGGTCTTATGCTTTAATGAAGTTCCTGATGGCTATAGGTTATCTAAATTATGCTGAATTTTATGAAAAGTTTTATAAAGGTTATGTTAAATCCTTTCTCATCATGAATAAAATAGCTGAGATTAAGCCCAGAGAAGGGAAATTAGAAGTTGAAGGGAAGATAATTTCTAAAGAAGAACCAAGGACCTTTGAGAAGTTTGGACAAACTGGAAGAGTCTGCAATGCAGAGATAGAGGATGATTCTGGAAAGGTTAAACTAACCTTATGGAATGATGAGATAGATAAAGTGAATGAGGGAGATACTGTAAAGATAACAAATGGTTACTGCAATGAATTTCAAGGCGAGAAACAACTAACAGCTGGAAGGTTTGGGAAACTAGAAGTAGTGAATGGGGTTTCTGAAGAACCTAAGAAAAAGAAGAAAAGTTAGATTTTTAATTCTTTTAATTTTTTAACTCTTTCAGGGATAGGGGGGTGGGTCATGAATAGATTAACAAAAGAGGAACTGCCTCTGAAAGGATGGACTATCCACATATGATTTGTTGATGTATCTCCTAATCTCATTGGAGCATCTTTTCCATGAGAATCCAGCTTTAACAAGGCATTTGCTAATGAAATCGGGCTTTTAATTAATTTTGCTCCTGTTTCATCTGCTATGTATTCTCTGCTTCTTGAGATTGCCAATTGAATCAACATTGCTGCAATTGGGGCTAATATTGCTAAGAATAAAAGCCCTATGATATTTCCTCCTTTATTATCATCTCTTCCCATTCCTCCAAACAAAGATGCGAATTGCGCCATATGCGCAACATAGGTTATTACTGTGGCAATAGTAGCTGCTATTGTTGAGATTAACATGTCTCTATTCTTTATGTGAGCAACCTCATGAGCAATGACTCCTTTTAGCTCTTCTTTAGACAATAATTTCATTATCCCTTGTGTTACTGCGACTACTGAGTTTTTGTAATTTGGACCTGTTGCAAAGGCATTAGGATTTTCTGATGGGACTATGTAAACTTTAGGTTTTGGGATATTTGCTGATTTAGCTGCTTCTTCTACTGATCTATGCAAATCTGGATATTGAGACTTAGGGGCTTCTTTTGCCCTGTACATTGCCAAAACTAGTTTATGAGAAAAGAAGTAAGAGCCAACATTCATTATAATAGCTAGAATTAATGCTACTGTTAGCCCTGATGCTCCTCCAACTAGATTACCTATCAGCAATAATAATCCTGATAGGGCTGCAAGCAATATCACTGTTTTAAACTGATTAAGCATTGTAAAATATAGATAATATAGATTTAAAAAACTAATGAAAACAAAAAAGTTTATATCAAGTTATGCTCTGGGGTTCTTATGGCTCAGGATATTATTATAGGCAGGAGTAAAAAAGAGAAAGAAGAATTAGGGAAGAGGGGGCTTCTTTATCTTGGAAAGAGTTATGTTAAGATGGAGAATGAGGTTTCTTTAAGCAATAATGTTTATCTTGATGTTAACAAAAGCCATGTGATACTTATTGCTGGTAAGAGGGGAAGTGGCAAATCCTATTCAATTTCGGTTATAGCAGAAGAAATGTCTAAACTAGATGAAGAAACCAGAAATAGAATCTCAGTTATAATAATTGATACTATGGGTATATTCTGGAGCATGAAATATCCGAACGAAAAGCAGAAAGATGAAGTCAGGGAGTGGGGAATGGAAGAAAGGGGATTTGATGTAAAAGTATTTGTTCCAAAGGGGAAATTTAAAGAATACCAAGAAAGAGGCATATCTGTCGATTATTCCTTTTCATTCAGACCGGGAGATTTAAGAGCAGAGGACTGGTGTAATGTGTTTAATGTTGATATAACCAGCCCTATAGGGGTATTAATTGAAAGAGCTATTGGCAAGTTAGAGGGGAATTATGACATTGGGGATATCCTTAGCTTTATTGAGCATGATGACAAAGCAGACCACCACACAAAATATGCTTTAATCAACAGATTTGAGGCTGCTAAAACTCTTGGAATTTTTGATGAAGAAGGAATAAACCTTAAAGATTTTGTAATTCCTGGAAAATCTGTTATTTTAGATGTGAGCTGCTATGAAGACTGGAATGTTAAGAATTTAGTTGTTGGGTTATTGGGAAAGAAATTGTTATCAGAAAGAGTTGATGAAAGAAAAAAAGAGGAAATTGAGGATATAACTAATAGTGGAAGCTTATACAATGAAGAGAAAAAACAATCTCCTTTAATCTGGCTAATGATAGATGAATGTGTTACAGGAGACACTGAGGTAATCACAAGCACAAATCATACCTCAATTGAAAAGGTTGTTGAAAAGTTTGAGATTGGGGAAGATGTAAAGGTATTAAGCTACGATAAAGACAAAAAGGAGTATGTTCATAAAAAGGTTACTAAAGTTTATAAAATTCCAAAAAGAGAAATTATAAAGATAAAAACTGAATGCGGAAGAGAAATTAAATGTACTCCAGACCACCCACTACTCACAAGGGAAGGGTATATCTCTGCTGTTTCAGTGCAAAATATTGCTTTTCCTCTAGTCCAGCATTACTCTGAAGATGAAGAATGTTTAAAATCTAGACTACTTGGTTATCTGTTTGGAGATGGATGGTTATGTAAGAATAAATCGGTAGGATTTAGTGGAAAAAGTTCTAAAAATGATTTAGTTAAGATAAAGAAGAATCTTTCTATGTTAAACATTTTATCTAGTAATATCCACACAAGAAAAACCTCATCTACTATAACGGATGAATTTGGCAATTCGTATGAAGTTAATGGAGAAAGTAATGATGTGACTCTTTCAATGAAAGGTTTTGAGTTTTTCTACAACCTTGGTGCCCCTGTAGGGCAAAAAGTTCTACAAGAGACATTTATCCCTGATTGGATAGTAAGAGGCAAGGATAGGATAAAGTGTGAATTTTTAGCTGGTTTAATGGGGGCAGATGGAGCTAGAATGTCTCCAGTTAAAAAAGTAAAAGGAGATTTTAACCCAATTAGATTGAGCTTTAATAAAGATGTTAGATTAAAGAAAAACGCCATTGAATTTGCAAATCAAATAAAGGGATTATTTGAGTCTGTAGGTGTGAAAGTAAATAGTATTTACCAAAGATCCGGAAATATTAGAAAGGATGATGTTAAAACATTGAAGATTCAAATAACCCTTTCTCATGCTGTTGAGAATACTATCAGATTTTTAGAAAAAGTTGGCTATAGATATTGCGAAGATAAAGAAACTCAAGGATTGTTATGGCTAGAATATCTGAGGTCTAGAGAATACGAGAGAAAGAAAAGGATAATAATTCAGAATAAGGCTTTAAAACTTAAGTCATTTGGATATGGGAAAGTAAGAATAAGCAAGATATTAGGGATAAAAGAGTATGAAGCTAGGGAATATATTTATTCCAAACATAAAAGAGGGGTTCCAAAAAGCTTTGATAGCTTTAATGACTGGATAAGAAAAAGAATTTCAGATTGTTTTTTATTTGAAAGTGTAGAATCTGTGCAAGATTCAGGAGTTGAAGATGTCTATGATATTTCTGTAGAAGGAACTCATAATTTTATTGCAAATAGTTTAATCTCTCACAACTGCCAGGAGTTTTTGCCTAGAACAGAAAAGACTGCAGCATCTGATGCGTTAACCAGGTTGTTAAAAGAAGGAAGACAGCCAGGAATCAGCATGATATTAGCAACGCAACAGCCTGGAGAGATACATAAAGATGTTATGACCCAGTCAGACATTGTGATAAGCCATAGAATAACTGCGCAGTTTGATATTGAAGCTCTGAATTCCATAATGCAGACTTATCTATCTGAGGATATTTTATCTTATATTAATGACCTTCCAAGCTCAAAAGGAAGTGCTATAATTTTAGATGATAATAATGAAAGAATCTTTTCCATTAAAGTAAGACCTAAAATGAGTTGGCATGGAGGAGATGCCCCAAGTGCTGTAAAAATAGAGAAGAAATTGTTTGAATCATGAGAAAAGACAAGGCAACTATAAGAGCTAAGAGAGAGGGGTATAAAGCAAGGAGCGTCTATAAGTTATTTGCTATAAATAATAAGTATAGATTGATTAAACAGGGGGATAGAGTTCTTGATTTAGGTTGCTGGCCTGGAAGTTGGTTGCAAGCTTGTTTGAAATTTAAAGCTGATGTAATTGGTGTTGATATAAAAGAAACTAAGATTAAGGGTGCTGAAACTATTAAAGCTGATGTTATGAAGGATGACATATTTGAAAAAATTAATGGAAAGTTTGATGTTGTTATAAGCGATATGGCGCCTAATACTTCTGGAAGGCTGGAATTAGACAATTATAAATCATCTGAACTAAGTAATAGAGCTTTAAATATTGCTAAAAAAGTGCTTAAAGAAAAAGGCAATT
The DNA here is from genome assembly GCA_964505985.1 of Candidatus Woesearchaeota archaeon. Classification (GTDB taxonomy): domain Archaea; phylum Nanobdellota; class Nanobdellia; order SCGC-AAA011-G17; family GW2011-AR20; genus JAGVZJ01. The sequence goes on along the minus strand of CAZDKM010000005.1, from coordinate 7,789 downwards.
TCCTAGTTAAAATATTCCAGAGTAAGTATTCTGATGAAGTCTTTAACAATATAAGGAAAAAATTTACTTTTGTCAAAATTTATAAACCACAGGCTTCAAAGAAAAGAAGCAAGGAAATGTATATTATTGCTATGGATTATAAAGGCTGAAAGTCTATGCAAATTCTATAAACTCTAGGAGAGTAGTTTCCGCATTTTACTTTGTTTAATATTTTTATTTTTTTGCAATGTTTTTTTATTTTTTTAATTGATGAATCTGGGAAATCCTCTTCTTTTGAGAAGTCATAAAAATGGATTATTCCTTTTTGTTTTAAATATTTCAAAGCTAAAGATAAGTAACGTTCTGAATCTGTTGGCAAAGGCATTATTATTCTGTTAAACTTCTTTTTTAATTTTGGAAGAATTACTTTCACATCTCCTTTATATGCTTTTAAATTATTTATCTTGTTTAGTTTTATATTTTCCAAAGCATATTTGTGTGCTATAGGATTTAATTCAATTGCATAAACTTCTTTTGCTTTCTTCGCTGCTAGAATAGAAAAGGGGGAAATCCCTGAAAACATGACTAAAACTGATTCTTCTGGTTTTATTCTTGAGCAAACTCTCAACCTTTCGCTTCCTGTTCTTGGAGAGAAATAAGCTTTTTCTATGTTTAATTTTAATTTTATCTTATCTTCTTTATGTATTGTTTCTTTTGTTTTTTTTCCTGCTATTATTCTTACTTTCTGCAACCTAAATTTTCCTGAGAAATTTTTACTTTTAACTGCTACTGTTTTTATGCTCTTGTTTAACTTCATTAATTGAGTTCCTATTATCTTTTCATATTTTTTTAATCCTATTGGAAATTCATTAAATACCGCTATCTCCCCTACCTGGTCAAAAGAAGTTGGAACTAAGTTGAGTATTTTTTCTGGTATTTTCCTTTTTAATGAGTTTTTTAATGAAGGCATGGTTTATTGAAATGAGTAAGATTTATATATTCTTTATTATTTATAATCTTCAATGAAAAAGAGAGGTAGAAGAGCTAGGTCTGAAAGAAGGAGTTTTAGGTTTATTAATTCAAGGGATGTTTATAATAGATTAAGAGGAAGGGTGTTTACAAGAGAGGTTACATTTATCTTACTGGTTTTATTTGGCGGAATGATTTTTTTTGATGCTGTTGGATATGATTATACAGGAATGGTTGTACAGACTAATTATCTTACAGGACAACCGGCAGGGATACCTGATGACGCAATTAGCAACATAGGGGATACAATGAAAAGTATTTTCAAACTTATATTTGGTGGATTTTTAGATCCTGCCTTAGGTATTTTTGGAGATAATAAAACTGTTGCGACAAAACTAACTCTCTTTGTTATAGTGTTCTTGTTTATTCTTCCTGTATGTAAGAAAATCTTTAAGATAGAAGAGGGTGCAAAAACCATAAATTCAGCTTCAGTTGTTGCTGCTTTAATCTCCCTTCTTGGTATCGGCCTTTTGCCTAGTGAATTCGTGAAGAGGTTGTCTGATACTGTTCCAATTATACTGGTAGTAGGATTTTTAGCGGGTGTGCTTTATGGTTTATTTAAATGGAAAACAGAAGAAAAGATTGCTTCATTCATAAAAGGTCTTGTTTCTTTAGCTACATTACTGTTTCTTACATATATACTTGGAGCATTTGGTACATCTCCTGAGGGTGCTACTACCCTTGATAGCAATCTTTCAGGAGCAATATGGGTAATTGCTGGTTTTGGCTACTTAATACTTGCTTGGTTGTTTTTTGAAGGAGTTTTTATCAAACCATTTGCTGGAGAAGCTAAAAGCGCTAGTGATGTAGCAGAAGAATATGTTGAGAGAAGGAGAGATGTTGCAGAAGCTAGGAATATTAAAGAAGGGGGGAAATTAGAAAGGGTAGGGATATTCAAACAGAGGGAAGATATGAAATTTAAAAGAAAAGCTCCTGAAAAGATAAGACGGGCTAGTGATGGGGTGTATTCATTTTTGAAAGATGTTGAATCAAATATCACTAAACGTAGTAAAGTTAAAAGTGTTGTTGTGGGTGTTGAAGAAGTGCTTAGTTATTTCAAAAATGATAATAACCCGAATAATAGAATATTACTTGATAAAATCGAGAAAAGTTTGATATCTTTTCAAGATTTATCTTCAAATATCCCTAATTCACTTATTGATGCTGAAGTCGTTGTTAGAAGGATTAAAAGCGAACTTAGTTCAATAAGGGCTAATCTTCAACAATTGACTGTATAAAATGTCATTCTTAAACAAAATATTCCATAGAAACAGGGATGAACTGGAAGAGCCTAGGGAGGAATTTGACTTTGGAGAAGAGCATAGAAATGATGACAAGGAAGAATTTAATGCCCCTGACTTAAGCATGCATCAAGATATTGGGCAACAACAAAAGTTTCAATCTAATTACGGAGATGACTTGTTGATGAGCAGGCTAGAGACAATAAATGTAAAATTAGATAATATCCTGCATAGACTTGAAAAATTAGAAAAGATTGCTGAAAGGGAAAGCGGAAGTGATAAGTGGTAATTAGATTTTTCTTATATAGTCTCTAAATTCTTTGCTTAATTCCTCCAACTTTGTCACATCCCCAAAAGTTATAGTCCCTGTAATTGCGTCTGTGATTCCGTGCATTATCCTTCCTATATCCTTATCCTGGTAATAGATGTTCCTTATTATGTTCGCTATCTGGGTAAGTTTTCTTACAGAATCTTGCGAGAAATCCTGGGCCCTTATTGTTAGGATAGCTTTTCCTATTAAATCTGCAAATTTATACAATCTTGCTTTTTCTTTTGGTGTTAGCCCATTGGGTTGCTCCTTTTTTTTCTTAAGTCTGACTAAGCTTTCTCTTTCTCTCTTGGACTGTTTGTACTCTCTTGTTTTCCTGAATCTTCCTAAAATATTTTTTATCATCTCAATCTCCAATCAGGTCAGCTGCGCTAGCTCCTATGATTGCAGGAAGAGACAATACTCCAACCTGCCTGTATAATTCCTCTAGACTATGAAACTGCTGGAATAAGGCCAATACTAGAGTTATTGTTATTATTGAGACAAAATAAATCACGACCACCCTTAAAGGCAGAAATTTTAAGACCCTTATCTGTTTTACTTTTCTAAATCCTGTTGCATACAAGAAGATTGCTCCTATTAAAAATGATACTATGTACATTAAACCTATTCTTGTTAAGGATAAAGTTTCTGCTAGATGAACTCCTTCTACAAATACAAAATGTGAAATAACACCTACAAAAGCACCTATAACCCCTTTTGCAATGTCTTTCTGGGTTATCTTTCTTAGAGGATGCTCTCCTATTTCTTTTACCAAAGTTTCTTCTAATTCTTCCAGCTCTTTTAACTGCTTTTTTTCCAGGCTTTCAATTTCTTCAGAATCCTCTCCCTGATCTTCCGACTGCTCAGATTCTATTCTTATTAATTTATCTAATTTCTGGTTAATCTGGTCTAATTTAGAATTCTTTTTACCTCTTTTTTTTGGCATGATTTAAAGTATCTATCTTCTTTAATAAAGATTTCTATACGTAGGATGAAACTAATGGTTCTATTAAATTCCATATTTCCGGAGAGAAATAGACTAACAAGACTACAATGAAAGAATGAGTCCATGTTTCTTTCAACCCTTTTGAAGACCCCACTGTGCTTTTTACTACAGCTGAAGCAGAATGTATTTTTATTAATGTTATCAGACCTACTACGCCCCTAAAAACCCATTGGTTTTCTATGTATTTTATATTCTGCAAGAAAGATAAATTCCCATAGACAAATTCCACATTCATGACTGCAAATGTTGCAAGTATAGCCCACACTGCTGCGTGAATGCCATGAGTGAACCAATGACTACCTTGAAAGTTTTCATCTTTATGGATTAAAATTAATTCGTATAATCCTATTATTGCTCCGAGGATTATTGCTGGTAAGATGATTAATTCAGCCATGAAATAGAGTAGATAAAAGTATTATTTAAATGTTGTTAAAAAATTAAAAGCCCGATAATCCTGTGTCTATCAGTTGTCTATTTGAAGGGATTATTACTACATCTGGAGCGAGACATTTTGTTACATCCTTACCATAGACTGCTACTGCTAAAAGGGGCTGATTCTCTCTACCTAATCGGATAAGATTATCCCTATTTGAAGTTGCCTGAGAGTTTATATGAATACATCCAAGAATCCTAAGACACGTGTTGGGTTCTCCATTTAAAAGACCATATGCAAATGTACCTATAGGAGGATCACAATTGCCATTAAGATTTGAAGACAATGTTACAGCTGTAGTATCTCTGTTATCAGAAGAAATAAGGTTATATCTCATTCCCTGATCTTCTCGAGCCCTCGTTGACCTCGTTGAAGTTGGTCCTCCAACAGCTTCCTGGCAACCTGCGATAAATAAAACAGAAACAACAAGTAAACTAAAAATTATCAAATACCTCTTTTGCATGTTTAGTTTAGAATTTATGTATATTTAAACGTTTAGTTTTGAGCAAGGCTGCAATCAACACTTGACCAGTAGTGCATATTTTCTATATCCCTGTTGCACAACAAACATTCAGAATATTTTTTAATCAATGTGTGGCGAGGGCATTTTTTCATTTCACTGCCATCCTTTACTAGGCAGCCAGAAACTGTGTTTTCTGAAGATTCTACAGCATAGCAATTTTTTGAATCTGAGGTTAATATATTAATGTTCTGGTTTTCCCCTCCTACATTTAAGCATCCTGCAACTAGTAAGGAAGATAGCAATAATATGAAGAGTAACACCCCATTTTTCATATAAGTATATAGTTTTGAGTTTATTTAAAATTTGTTATTTATCTTAGAGTAATATTCTACTCTCTGCCTATATGATAAGTATAACCAGCTATCATCATGTACTTCAAAGTTATTGCTAACAAACTAATAATGGCAGCATATTCTACCCCAAAGTAAGGCAATGCTGCTGTCCCAGTCATTGGAGCAGGTAGGGCTTGCATTCCTACATAAATAGCTACTTCCTTTGCTCCTGCATTTCTTATTGTCCTAAGAAGTCTATCATTTTCTTTCTTTTGAAATGCTTGCACTGTTTTTATTTCCGTATTATATTCTGATACAAAATGGTTTAAAACTAATTGATGGTCTTGGCTATTTCTTATTACTGATTCTAGAGTTATTAAAACTTTCATTTGCTGTACGAAATGCCCTTCAACCCTTTCAAATTCTTTGTTTATTTTTGTTAAATAGCCATTAACAAATTTCTTAATTTGCTTTGTAATAAGTATAGCCTTATAGTTTGTATTTGTTTTTCGTCTTCTAAATATGCCCCAAGTGTGAGATATAATCCCTGTACTCTCTAGGGTTTCTTCTAATTCTCCATTGAACCCTTCTAAGTTCTTGCTCCCTTTTTTTATAATACCCAAGAACCCGAATTCTTTCCTATAAACTCCTAAGAGATTGTTTACATTTTGTAATGTTGGGTTTTCTATTAGTAAGTTTACATATGCATTCCTCTTTTGATCTAATTTCGCTTTTATTTCTACTGCTTGTTGTATTTTTTTTCTTGTAAACTCTAAGTTTCTATAATACTCTTCTGCCTTTTCTTTTGTTAGTTCCATTTGTCTAAACTAGACTGCTCCTGTTCTTTTTTGACATTTAACAGCTTATTTAAATTATTTTCAACTCTTTCCTGGTTAAATTCATGCTTATCTATAAGTATTTTCAGAATTTGCTCTTGGTTTATTTTAGACCATTTTAGCTGGTAATTTTTCATTATTGGCATGGATTTAAAGACCGCATATATTTTTTTCCAGTCAAATTCAGATTTTACTTCTTTGAATAGTTCATCAAAGCTTTTATATTGTTTTATCAACTTTAAGGCTGTTTTTGGACCAATCCCTTTAACACCCCTAGGATTATAATCTGTGCCTACTAAAATGGATAAAGCTATGAACTGGTCCTGGTTGATTTCCAAAGATTTCAAAACATCTTTTAGCTCTATAACCTCAGGATGGACAGAGACATAGATTCCAGAGGGCAAGCGTCTTCTTGAGGAGAGAGTTAAATTTCTTACAATTCTTGGGGCATTATAGATAAAAGAATCATAGTCTGAGCTCCCTACATAATCTACATCCCCTTTTTCGCACATAAAGGAGCATTGGGCTTCTGCCTCTGAAGGAGCCTGAATAACTGGAACTCCATAAGCCTTTATTAATTCCTGCGCTTCTTTGGACATCTCTATTGTTAATCTTGAGGTTTGTTTAGAGTAACGCAACATCAATTCTGTATCCTTGTCTTTTTTTGCCTGTTTTAATCTTTTTTCAGCCAACTTTTTTCTTGATTCCCTCTGCTCTGATTCATATACCTTTAATGCAGGGGGTTTGCCATCAAAGACAAAACAGACTTTTAACCCCTTCTCTATTAAGTTTGGGACTCTTGTAGAAATTCCCATTAAGTGAGAGGTGATATTATCCTTTGAATCTTTTAAAGGGGTCCCATCTGGTTGCCTAATAGAAGATAAGAATTGGTAGAGGGTCTGAGAGGCATCTATTGCAATCCTTTTTCCTTTTAAAGCTTCTAATTTTATCTCTTTTTTTGGGATTATCTCTCCCAGATTTACTCCCATGAAAGGATTATAGTGATAGTTTATAAAAAACTTTTTATATAGCTTATATTTTCTGTATTAAAAAAAGAATGATAAAAAAGACTTTTTTGAATCATAAAGGAGGGCTATATTTTTACAGAGTCCACCAGACAAAGACGGATAGGTTATGCGCCAATGGGCTGTCTAGCTTAATGGAGTTCATGGATGAAATGTTTTTCAGATGTCCGGATAATTACTTCAGAGGCGGGCCAAGAAGCTCAACATTGAAGATTTCCCTGGATGGTCTGGAGTTAAAGCAAATAAGCGGGCATGAGATGAGCAACCTGGCTTCTTTAGGATTGAAGTACAACCAAGACAAGTTCAGAGATAATCATTCCAAGGTCCAGGTTTTTATGCTGGAGAATGATGACAAGACAATTGCGATGGAAGTTCCTGTATGGCTGAATGATAAAGAATTTGAGAATTTTTTGAGGGTTTTTAGAAGCGATGAGCCTTTGACAGGGCATATTGATATACTTAGAGTTGAAGAGGACAAGATATGGGTATGGGACTATAAGCCAAATGCGATCGAGGAAAAATTTGCTGCCACCCAAATATATTTTTACTGTTTAATGCTGAGCAATAGAACCGGAATTCCATTGGAGAGGTTTAGATGCGGATATTTTGATGACAGGCATACTTTTGTTTTTGATCCTAACTCTGTTAAGCTAGATGTAAGAAGTCTTGATGAATTTTAGAAAGGTTAAAGCACAACGCTATAATCTATGCGCCCATTATCAGTTTAATATCAATACTTCGTCATAAGACATTATTCTTAATGAACCCCTAGAATTTTGGGCACAGGGGATTTCTGAACCAGACTTTACTACAATAGGAATCTCTTTAATAAAAGAAGACTTAGGTTCCTCTGGAGACGTTTGCCAACGCTCTTTAGCTTGTAAATTTACACATCCTCTTACTTCATAACAGTCTTTTCCGGATGCCGAAGGATTGGAAGGGGTATAAGTTAAATATACATATGGCGCCCCGGATGAATCACAGGTATCTTTTACAGCCATAGCTATAGATTCAAGTCCAAGCTTATCTGTTGAATAAGTGCTGTCTGTCACGGAATATGAAACTTGCCTTCTAAGGTTACCAACAGCTTCCTGGCAACCTGCGATAAATAAAACAGAAACAACAAGTAAACTAA
>CAZDKM010000004.1:0-19991 GCA_964505985.1 Candidatus Woesearchaeota archaeon | reverse complement strand
CTTTTTTTCCTCTAGGAATAATGGACAGGATTTTTAATAAACTTGCAAAAACCATCTGGGTGACATATCCTTATTCCGGGATAATATTGCTGATTGTCACAATTTGGAGGAAGAAGACTTCCTTTCTGCCTTTTATGCCAGCTTATTTGTGCATTGATGTAATTATCCCTTAAAGGCTCAGTATTTTTTTTATTCCACTCAGCAATAATTTTTTCAATCTGCCCATAATCATATCCTGTATTTCTCAAAAAGTTAAGTAGAATAAATAAAAATCTCTTCCTCCCATCCTCTAATCCTTTTAATCCTAAAAGCATGCAGGGAGGAAAAAATTCTGAAGGTACCATCTCCTTAACAGTCTCAAATTCTTTTTTTGTCTCACTAACTTTTTCACTAGATTGAGAAGGCAATTTCTGGTTCCAGTCAAATGCCTGCGTTATCAAATTTCTAGCTTCTTCTTCCTTAAATTCATCCTCATTCATATAACTTAAACCAGTTTTAACATTCTCCATTTTTGCGCTATCCCTTTGGAAGGTTAATACATCATCATGATTAATAGGAATAGAAACTAACCCAGATTTTTCGTTTAAAGAATAACAAGATCTAAACATATGTCTGTTAGAAATTAGCACAGTATCAATGTCAACTAATGAAAAAGGATTAAATTCTCCATTCCCAATCATTTTTTCTTTCTCAATTTCCACATCTTTTGAAATATTCTCTATTGTATTATTCTCCAGTAATTTTGCAGTTAAATGATCTTTTATAATATACTTTAAGTAAGAGGCAACAACTCTCGGGCCATCAGGGAATAATAATTTAATATCAACATCATTCACTTTCTTAGGAAAAGCCTTAAATGGAATTCCGATATGAAAGCCACGATTACCAGAAAATTTCACTGAAATATTTTTAATATCATGAAACTTTAAAGCCTCAATAATTAAGAAAGTTGCTTGTTTAGAAAACTCAAAATTCTTGCTGTCCACATCTATTATCAAGTCCCAGCCCACCCTTAATTCATCTAATCTTTTTTTCGTCATCCCAGCTTCTAATAACAAAGGATTAGACCATCTCTCCTCAGAAAAATGAAATGAAGTAGCGCCAGATTTAACTAGCTCAGTAATATCATTTTCAAACTGTAAAATATCAGGCCTTTTTCCATATCCTCTGCCATTAAAGCTAACAGCCATTTCTCTATTAGCTGCTATCTCCATAATGCGCTTCTGAACATCTTTTCTAGAATAATATTCTATTACACTAACCATCTTCTAAAGAATTTACTCTATATTCTCAGCAGGAACATCAACTTTGGTCTCATCCTTCCCACCTATTCTGTAGATAAGAAAGACTATTACTATTAAAATTATCGGTATTAAAATATACCATATGTTAAAACCACCTTTTTCCTGGATGCAACCTTCCTTCCCTTCACAGTCAGGATCGCACAATTCAGGGGAAGGATTGCAGATTCCATCTGCAACATCTGCTTTGCAGTCCTGGTTGCAATTAAGGTAATTTTCCCCTTCCTCGCATTTTCCATTAGGAATGCAAGAAACAATTATGTTTGAGGGATTGCCTTTCACATCTAACTTACTTTTCAAGTCAATAACCTTTGTAGGGGATAATGAATACTCTCCCGGAGTTTTTAGCCTTATTTTATACTCAACAGATTTAACACTTCCAGGATTTATAGTTAATTCCCATTTCAAGAAAGATGCCTTTATTCCGTTGAAAAATCTTGTCTCATGTGGCTCAGAAGGCTCAACCATTTCAATGTCATTGGGCAGTTTCTCTTCAATAGAAAAAGTTCTTTCTCCATCATACGGATTTAATATGCTTATTCTAATAATAACAACATCATTAACATTTGCATTGCTCTGCACTTCCCTGTTTATCCTTGCCTCCTGGGCATAAGCATAGGTGGATAAAATTATTGCAAATAGTATAAATAAAATTATTTTTTTCATCTTTTAGCCTCTTTGACTAACTTATCAATTATATTCTCTCCAACCATCTTTGCTTTAAACCCTATACGTGATCCTTGTTTTATAACGCTTTCCTTAACTCCAATACATCCCTTAATGTCCTTTAATTCCGGGCATATAGCCCTGCCATTATCATTGTAGCAGTTTAATATATTCTCACAATAAGGATAATTTTGTGGTGGCAGTCCTCCAATAGTTATTGGATCAGCATTGCCAGTAGTGTCAATAATAGTATACTTCCTGTCTAAAGGAAACTTAACTAAAGTATAGGCATGATTTGTAGCTTCAGCCAGGAATATATCAGAGCTTCTGAATCCCAATTTTCTCAGTGTCGTAACTACAGCAGCGCTATAATCCACGCATGTTCCAGTAGCTAGCACATTGACAGTTGCACCAGCATGAACATCCTGCAGTGCAATATTGTTTAAGTCTAGTCTTGTATCTGACAGCCATTCTCCTAATACTCTATTTTCTTTTGTAGTCTTGCATTGGATTGTATTTGGGTTTGTATCAGTTAAAGGCAAAGGCCTTGGGGTGTATAAGGGATAACCTGCAGGGCACAACTCCCTAACACCATAGCAGCACATTTCAGAATAAAGGTAATCCTGCATATATACTGCTCCATCTCCAAATCCCTTGATTAGATACAATGCCTGGCAGGTCTTTACATCCCCACCAGAATTTCTGTTTGCATATGAGCACGATGCAGACCTTCTAGAGTCTAAAAATGGGGTTCCATCACAGCAGTTTATCGCTTCCTCTACAATATAATCCAGTCCATCATCGCAAACCTCAAACAAGTCACAAGAATCGCTTTCTGTATTTATAGCAATCCTCTCTCCCTCTCCAGAAGGCCATTCTTTAGTGCATACTGTATCCTGGGGAAAATAAACAGCCTTGGAATTAACGCAGTTATTCTTCTCTCTAACCCTCACAGTAACACTATCCTCAGTTATTGCTCCTGCTAAATCAGTAACTTCTAAGATAATAACATGAGTGCCAACAGTTGGAAATTTTGTCTTTAATATTTTTCCTTTTCCAATTATAACTCCTCTTTCTTTCCATACATATGCCTCATTTAAAGAAGGGAGGTTTCCATCTTCATCATATGATAACCCTGCGTCTAAAACAACCTCCTGCCCGGAGAAAACAGTAACATCCTTCCCAGCATTAGCAACAGGACGCGAATTCTTGCCAGTAAAAGCCTCTTGTTTTATTGCATCTACAGTGATTATTATTTCATTTGTTTTCTCTCCGTCAGAAGCAATAATAGCCACAGCATCCGGCCCTGTTCCCTTTGCTAAGCATGAAAATATAACTCCATTAATGCTGCAGCTGAGAATATCTGAATTGTACTCATTTGTTCCATCTGCAAAATTAAAAATTAAGATATTTCCCTCTGGATCTTCAGCAAATAAATTAAGGTCTATTGGATCAAAAGGAGTGCTAAGCACCGGTATCTGTGATACTATTGGTTGTGAATTCACAAGTGAAAGATCATAGGATTCGCTCCCATCACCAGTAGATAAACAAACTCCATTAGAACATAAAGATCCGCCAGGACAACCGCATTGCTCGCATAAAGAGACTAAATTTCCATTATCGCAGTAATTAGGTTTTCCTAATCCTCCAGAAAAAAAATCAGAGCAGCTGGAATAAGGCGTTCCATCTGAGCATCTGGATGAAGTAGAAGGATTGTTCAATGCCTGTATATCAGAAATGCAGCACATTAATCCATTGCTGCATCCTACATTCAAATCTAGCTGAGTCTCCCCAGAACCACAGATGCTCTTGCATTCCCCTCCTTGCTGCATGCAAACTTCCTCGCCTTGAGAACTGGCGCTATATAGAAAAAATAAAAAGAAAAATAATAAAATATACCACCTCATCCTAATTAATGAATATCAAGATTTTAAATAGTTTGTCTTTTATTTTTCTTCTATAAGGGAGGCTAAGTCTCTGTGTAATTTTTGCAAAGTCGAATTAGCCTCGCTAATCTTACCCTTCATAGTCTCGCTTAATTCCTCTAGTTCCTTAATATGGCCAGATAAAAACTCAACAACCCCGTCAGAACTTTTATTAGTTAATACCCCTCCCCCAATTCCAATAATAAACTCTTTGCCATTAATTAATTTTGCCTTAGTAAACAGATTATGCCCTAAATGAACAAGAATCTCTGTATTATTTTTGGCATTTCTTAATTCATCTATGTTATTCTTCAAAGATCTTAATTCAGAAATTTGCTCCCCCACATTATTTAACTGCTCTTCCAAATGCGAAACCTGTTGAGATAAAAGCTGAAACTCAGTATATCTACTTTGAATCTTTTCTTTGTTTTTTTGATTCATTTGATTTTTTATTTTCCTTCGGTTTTTCTTCCTTCATTTCTTTTTTACCCTTGATCTTTTTTGGTCTCAAAGTTCTTTTCTTCTCAATGTTTTTTCTTTTAATAACTTTAATCCCTTCTTTTTCCATAGCTGATTGTAAGTCAGAAGTAGAAGCATCCTTCTTTATCTTTATCACTTTTTCAGAAATATCAAGATGGATGAGATTGCATCTCCTCCTTTTAACATTCCCGTCTATTACCACAAAGTTTCCTTTTTCCACTCCAACTATGATGCATTCTCTTCCTGCCTCTCTTCCAGACAGCTTTACACACAATCTCCCTATTAAGCTTGATTCTGCCATTTTTCTCTAGTTATCCTTTTAATTTCTTTTTTTGTGCACTTAGCACACAAAACTCCCCCAAACTTTCTCTCAGGCCTTTTCTGTGATTTAGGCATATTCTTAATGTAAGTAACTCTCTTATTTGGAACCCCCTGTAGCACAATTCCGCAACTGCCACATTTCGCTTTTCCAGGGCTTCTTTTCTTATAAACCAGTTTAGATTTCCCAGATGGAATTCTGACATGAACTCTCCTTAATGATCTTGATCTTTTGCTTGGTCTTGGCATCTTAATGTATCCTCAATATTTTCCTTAATGCTATGCTGAATATCACGCTTGAGATTATATAAATCCATATCCAGCTCAGTCCAAATAATATCTTGCCGGAATCAGCATAGGTCTTGTTTAGCCAGCTGAATATTATCAGCAGCGGTATTAATGTATATAAGCTCGGTTTTAATGTATGACCCATTAGTTTTAAATTCTTTTCCATCATCACTTTCTGCTTCTCCATCATTTTTTCAGGATTATTTTTAAGCTCCTTCATCTCTTTTTGAAGCTCCTTAATCTCATCCTTAATATTTTTTATGAGGTTTTGATCAGTAAGGTATTTATAGGCTATAGTAACTATTAAAGTAAGTACAAATGAAATAATTATGACTGAATAAGCAGGCTCTAATTCTAAAAGAAATCCGAAAATAGTGTTAAAAAAGCTGTCAAAAACCATTTTATCTTCCCATCATCTTCCTCATAGCAGGGTGCATATCCATCATATGGTCCTGTGCTATTTTCTCGTATAGGTTATATATAATCATAACTGCTAGTAATATTCCAGTCCCATTGGATAATGTTCCTGAGACATCAGCAAATGCAGCTAAAAATCCAACAGTCAAAGCTCCCATTATAGTTAGCGGGAAAATATATCTGTTTAGTACTCTCTCTAATACTCTCTCATCTCTCCTAAACCCTGGAATCTGCAGTCCAGATGCCATTAACTGCCTTGCTTGGGATCTAGCATCCATTCCAGCTGACTGCACCCAGAATATTGAGAATAAAACAGCCCCAGCCATTAAGAATAAGGCATATGATGCTGCATGTGCAAGATTAATAGGATCAAATACTCCTGCAATTATATTGTTCAATATGTTTGGAGGGAAAACCCACAAAACAAATCCAGAAGTTGGTGTATTTCCCGCAAAAGTTCCAAGTATAGGATTTCCGCTTCTCTGCAATAAGCTGGCCCATATCTGTATATTCGCTAATAACGCTGCAATTAATATAACCGGGATATTTGAGGTATATAAGAATTTTAATGGCCATCTTATCCCATACCCCCTTACTTTTCCAAAAGATAATGGAATCTCAACTTTCATTGATTGCGCATAAACAGCAAGCATAAACACGAGAATTGTGGATATTATAGTTGTAGCAGCCAGTAATGCCCCGTTTAAATTTCCTCCAGTTAAAGAGCTAAAGAATACCCATAGCTGTCCTACAGGAGCCTGCCCTGAACCGATTGCAAGGCTCCCTAATGAATTCAAAGGAGAAAAAGTTCTTATGAATATCTGGGATGAAACTCCAGCAGCAATAAACAATGATACTCCTGATCCAAATCCCCATTTGTTTGTAACCTCATCCATATATAATATTAATATCCCGCCTAAAAATAATTGGAAAACAAGTAGCCAAGGGGAAAATCCAACAGCAGCAGTTAATCCTCCCAAGAATACAAAAATTATAGCCTCAAATATAATAAAAAATATCGCCAATATCTTCTGCAGTCCCTGAAAAAATACTCTTCCTTCATGTGTGGTTGTATCTATTTTTAATATTCCAGATCCAGATAAAAGTTGCAAAACAATAGATGCAGTTACAATAGGCCCTATTCCCAGTGTTGTCAAGAAGCCAAATTGGGCTCCAAGAATGATAGATAAAAATTCAAAGTTGGCAAGTGCAGATTCCTCTAACCCATATAAAGGAACAACACCAAGAACAAAGAACGCAATTAATATTGTTAATGTCCACTTAAGTTTTGTGTTAAAAGGCAGATATTTTTCAGTAGGACCTTTTACCTCAGGAAGCACAGATATGATTGAATTAAAAAATGACATTTTAATTGCTCAAACTTCCACCAGCATCCTCTATTTTCTTTTTTGCTTTTTGAGAGAATGAAGGGGATTTTATTTCCATAACATTAATAGCCCTTCCCTTCCCAAGTAATTTATTATATCCTAATTCTTTTAAATTTATAATATACCTGTTGCTTTCTTTCTTTATAAGATTTCTTGAAACATAATAATCTAGTCCTTTTTCCAGATCAGCTAAATTAATTGCTCTTACTTTTTTAATAACCTTCCTGGGTCTTCTAAATCCCATCTTCCCAAAATACTCATTCCCGTATACTGTTAAGATTGTTGGCTTTATTTGGCCGGCTCTTTTCCCGCTTCCAGCCATACCTCTTCCTCCTCTATTTCCAGCCCCTCTTCTCTTCTTTTTTGCTCCTCCCCCATGTGTATGGCTTCCCCTGTACTTCACAACCTTTTTCCTTTTATTTATTGTCATATTAGATCATCCTTTGTATCAGGTCATTTATCTTATCTTTTCTATAGCCTAATACTCCTCCCATTGAAAATGGTTTTTTTATTCCGCCCCTTTCAAATCCCTTCAAAGGCGGTTTAAGTCTGAAATAAACCTTCAATCCAGGAACATCCCTGATTTTTGTCTTTCCCTCATAGAATATATCTAAGAACTCCTTTAATCCCATTTTTATCTTCTCTTTCAGATATTTTTCATCAAGTTTCTTATTCCCTGGAAGTCTCCCTCTTTCATTAAATAATCTCTCCAAAGTATCTTTATCAACCTCCCCCCAGGTAACATAATCTTTTACTATCTTTAACATTCCGATTTTTTCCTTATTGTTGTCTATTATCACGCAATGGTATTTGTTGTATAGTTTAAGCTTGCGTAATGTATCTTCTATCTTTCTATTAACCCCCGCTTTCCCCCTTATCCTAACAACCGCAATCTTATTCATTCTTTTATTCCCCTTACTATCCCAAGATTTTTAATATCCCCCTCAGAAACCTTAGTTCTTGATAGCTTTCTCAAAGCATCAAAGCAAGCATATACTAAGTTAAGTCTGTTCTTTGAATTTACAGCTCTTGAATAAACATCTTTTATTCCAGCCATCTCCAATATTCTCTTGCATTCTTCTTCTACGCATAATCCTGTACCAAGAGGTGCAGGAATTAGTTCAATCTCAACTGAGCTGCATTTTCCTTTAACTTTGAATGGAATTGAGTGGTGGCTTTCACATCCGCATTCCCAGCTTCCACACCCTCTTCTTATGCTCATCAAGTTTAGCTTCGCATTTCTCAAAGCTTTTTCTCTCGCTGGCATAGTCTCCTTTGACTTTCCAAGTCCCATTCCAACATATCCATTTTTATTCCCAACAATTGCAAGGCATGCAAATTTAGGTTTATTCCCTTCCTTTGTTTTTTTCTGCGTCTGCCTCCATATGCTCTTCTTCCCTCCTCCAAACTTACCTTTTGATTGTCCGACAGATAACAAAGTTGAATCCAGATTTGGAATCAGCATATCAACAATTTGTGATTCCAGGAATTTTATCCCTTTCCCCACCACCTCATTGATGTCTTTTATCTCTCCCGATTTAACTTTGGCTCCAAGCTCAGTTTTTGGATTCCATTTATCTTTGTCAAATGTATTAGATACAACTCCCACAGGGAGTTCTCCAACATCTGATTTTTCCACTTTGTCTATCATCTTATTTAGCCCCTATATTCTTCTTTACTTCCTCAAACATTTTTGTTATTTCTTCAGGTTTAACATTATTTTTTATATATTTTGAAAATTGCTTATTATAAGCATCAGTGCCCTTTATCTTTAAAGCATAGTCCTCTATATGCTTCCCCATCATCCTATCATCTGAAGGTAATATCTCTTTGTTTACAGAGATATTCAGGCCAGAATCTAAAGCCCCTTTTAAAGCAGCATACACTGAAGACCCCCTCACAGAGGCATGCATCCCAATATCGAATATAGCTTTTTTAATTCCTTTCTCTTTTGATTTAATTCCTACCAGATATCCAAGAAGGTAAGAAGCAGGAAGATTGTTTAAGTGGTGGTTCCATCCAAATTTAATCAGGTCTTTTGTAGTAGCAGAAGCAATCACCTTATCCCCCCTTGGATTGTAATTTATAAGTTGGATTATTGAAATATTCAGCTTTTTCCTCACAACAAGCCTGGTATTCTTTGATCTGAGTATCTTTAACCTGCTTTTATAGTCGGTCTTTCCTTCTCTTGCTCTCTTCAATCTTACCGTATATCTTCTACTTCTTGCCATCTTTTATAAGTCCATGCTCCTCCATAAACATTCTGACATGTCTTCTGCTTCTGAAGAATCCCCCCTTTGATTTTAGATAAATGGATTTATATGTCTTTGAATCAATTATCCCATTTTGTTTTAGGACCTTCAAAAAATCCCTCTGTACTCTTATCTTTCTTATCCACTCTGTTTTTCTAGGTATTCTTGAATTCTTTGTTCCTTTTCTAGATCCCTTGCCTTTTCTTCTTCCCTTCCTTTTTTGAATAATATTCTTTCTTGCTCTTGATCTGGATTGCTCATTTATGTCTTTCTTGCTGATAATCTTTTTGCCGATAAGGGCCCTTATATCATTCCTTGTGATTGCATCCTTTATCTGGGACAATGATTCAGCATCAAACTTTATCTTGCTCTCACTAACTTTAAGAATCTCTGCTGCCAGTTTTTTTTGTAGTTTTAATCTCATTTTACAATCCTTTTTCTAATATTTTTCTTTTCTCCTCTTTTTCTTTTTCAACTGAATCATCTATACTTTTCTTCTCCGCTTTTTTCTCTGTTTTTTCTTCATCTTTCTTCTCTGTTTCTCTCTTGCTTTTTTCCTTCTTCTTAGCCTCTTTCATTTCTTCCACTTCCTTAAGGAAAGCTTTAGGATCTTTGATATTAAGTAATTTTATTCTATTTTCTTCAGCTTTTTTTACAATATCAACTTTATTTCTTAATCCAACAGAATTGCTGATTAATCCTATGCAGTTATTAGTGTCAAAATCTTCAAGATCTTTCGAGCTGTGCAGTATAACAGGCTTTAACCGTCCAATAAGTCCTTTTTCATTTTGTTTTGATCCATATCCGACTTTTGGAATAAGTCCATGCCCATTTCTAGACAATCTGATTTTAGCATGTTTCCCTCTTGGATGTCTCCATTTCTTCTCCAATTTAGCAACATTCATTGAACTTTGTCTCAAAAATTTTCTTTTCATGCTACTGGTTTTCCTCCTTTCTCTATAATATAAATCCCATCCTGGAAAACTCTTCTGTCTTTGTTTGTAATCCTTGTGCTTTGTTCAATATTGGCTGCAGTTTGTCCTGCAGTTTCTTTGTTAACACAAGTAACAAAAATCTGATCGCCATTAATCTTTACATCTGAATTATCCACTATTTTCGCAGTCCTAGGAACTTTTTCTCCCAAGAAGTTCTTAATCACCACCCTGTTTTTCTCAACAGAAACACTCATAGGAAAATGTCCAGAGCATATTCTAAGTTTATAAGTGTAGGGCTCAAGGCTTCCCTTAATCATATTCCTTATATGGGACGCATTTGCATTGATAACCCTTTTTTCTTTCTTCGTAAAATTCCCTTTTGCAAAGAGAATTAAAGATTTTTCATCCTTCTTCAATCCAACTGCAATATTTTTAATTGTCAAAGAATTTTCGCCTGCAGGTCCCCTTATTCTTATTGTTCTGCCCTCTATATCAATATTCACATTCTCAGGTATGCTAATTTTTTTCTCTGGGTTTTTTGGCATGTTAATAAACGTAAGATATTAATCTTCCTCCAAAACCTTTCTCTTTTGATTCAGCATGAGTCATAAACCCATTGTGGGTTGATACTATTATCAAGCCAAAATCCCTTGCAGGCAGATATCTTTTCTCATACTTTTCTATATCATTATTTTTAAAGGAAAATCTCGGTTTTATAACCCCGCATTTATTTATTCTCCCCAATAATGAGATTTGTATCATATCCCCTCTTCCATCTTCTATAATTTTGAATTCCCCAATAAATCCCCTATCCTTCATTATTTCAAGCACAGCTCGTATGGTTTTTGAGTTAGGTTTAACTATGCACTCTTTCTTCCCAATCTTCTCGCAATTATTTATGTTGGAAAGTACACTTGCTAACGTATCATTCATTACCATTTTAATTGTATTTTTTGAATCCTAGTCTTTTTGCATTTTCCCTGAAGCACTGTCTACACAAATGCAGTCCATATTTGCTTACATGCGCCCCGGACCTGTCGCAAATCCCGCATCTTTTGACATTCCTCCCAAATTTTCTTTGTTTTGGAGCATTATGTTTAATGAATTTCTGCAGTTTAGCAGGTTTTTTTTCAAGCTGCTTGAAAACTTTAGTATGGCTGCTATATGTCATTTCTATCCCCCCTTCCCCACTATATTAACATCAAACTTATTTTTTATAAAATCCTTTGATTCCTCTCTTGATATCCTGTGTCTTAATGGAATCCTTGTTTTGTTAATCCTCCTTCTTTTAATTCTGAACCCTGCTCTTTTTAATGTAACTGCAATCTCTAGCCCAATGATTCCAATGTTTGAGTCATATTCAATGCCGGGAATGTCAATGTATTCATTAATGCCAAATGAAAAATTTCCGAATTCATCAAATTTATTTTCTGGTATTTTATTATCTATCGCACTAAAGAGTCTTTTCAGAACCTCTTCAGACTTAGCCCCCCTTAATGTAACTTTCGTAGCTATCTCAAGTTTAGGTCTTATTCCCCAGGTAGGAACTCTTTTCATAGTTCTTGTCCTGATTGGGTCTGCCCCTGTTAAATTTTTCAGCAGTTTTGAAGCTTTATCTAGCTTATCTCCAGTCTCCCCAACCCCAATGTTGAGGGTTATCTTCTCTACTTGAATTTCTTTCATTTTATTCATTTTCTAGGAATTTTTTATCTATAACAAAAGCATAATCTTTCAGAGTTTCAAATTCTCCATCCTTTGTTTTTAATAAAATTCTGTCTGGATTAGTGCTTTTTTCTTCAATTATCTCTATGATCTTTCCTGTTGTTCCCATATGTTTTCCACCTATAAGAAAAACTTCTGCGCCTTTATCAAGCTTTAAATGACCAACAATGGATTTTTTTGAAATATCTAATAGCACAGTATCCCCAACGTTATATGAATCATCTTCAACAATTATATTTCTGCTATCAATCAAGTTAAGCTGGATTTTTTTCCCTCTTAGGATTTTTTTCCCTATTACCTTGGAGGGTTTTAAATTATCCAGCTCTTTTTTCATAGAGATTAGCTTAAATTCGCCCCTTTCATTCACTATTACCCTGTAAGTCTCTTTTGTTTCAGGTATATCAATAATATCCATGAATCCAATAGCAAATTTGTGGTCTTTAACAGCAACCTTGTCTATAAGCAAGGACCTGTTATTAATTATATATCTGACCTCTCTGGTTGTATTTGCATAATTTAACATACTTTTCAGTAATAAATTTGCAGAAATGCTTCTCTCAATTGGATGTGCTCCAGAGATTGGCCTGGTTATCCACTTAGTTTCCTTTCTTTTTATCGGCCAATTCTTTGGCGCTATGCTTCTTGCTAGGTGTGCCATTTTTCCTCTCTAATGCTTCTTTTCTTTTTTTATCTGATAAGTTTAATTCAGTTATAAGTAAGTTTGAAGGATGAATAGGATAGTAGGATTTTGAACCATCCCTTTTAGTCCTGCTAACCCCCTCTATCCACACTCTTGTTTTCTTGACCAAAACCTTTTCAATCTTTCCGCTTTTTCCTTTATATTGCCCTCTCAAAATCTTCACACTATCTCCGGTTCTTACAGGAAAGCTTCTCTTCCCATGTTTCTTGATAAGCTCTTTTGATAAATGTGCTCCTAACAATTTATGTTTTATATGCAAGGGAGCATTGTATTCAAACTTCCTTCTTTTTCTAGGCTGCTTGCTTTTTCTCCACTTGATTGAAAATAATTGTTTCATTTTACACTACAATAGATGCAATCTTGGCAATTCCAGGCCAGCGCTCTGCGACCTCCTTTGCAATTGCCCCTTTTATTATTGTGCCTCTTGGATTTCCCTTCTCATCCTTTAAGATAACAGCAGCATTATCCTCAAATTTTATTCTCTCCCCATTTAGTCTTCTATACTCTTTCCTTTGTCTTACAATTATCGCAGGAACCACTTGTTCTTTCAGCCCTGGTTTTCCTTTCACAATTGATGCATTTACCATATCGCCGACACCAGCTGCAGGAAATTTCCCTTTTGTAGTTTTCAATCCTTTAACTGAGAATATTTTGATTAACTTGGCTCCTGAATTGTCACAAACTGGAATTTTTGCTTCCAAATTAAATGCTCTTGTAATGTGCGCTGTAAATGCTTTCATTTCTTAACTACCTCCAGTATAACAAAATGTTTTGTTTTTGAAATTGGTTTTGTCTCTCCTATAATAACAGTATCTCCTATATTTGCATCTATGCAGGGAGGATTATGAACCTTTAATCTGCTCTGCCTCTTTTCATACCTTTCATATTTTGGAATATAATGAAAATGTTCAAACTGGACTGTCGCAGTTTTTGAAATATTTTTTTTAATGACTATTACTTTCATTATTCTTCCCCTGACTTTCTGACTTCCATGAAATGGACAAGTATTGTCTTCACATTCCTTTTTCGGCATTTCTACCTCAATACCTATTGATTTCATGTTATATCCTCAGGCCTCCTTCTCAGATGCTCCCCTCTCAATACCTTTGCCCCAAGCTTGAATATGACCTCAGACTTGATTAATTTCTTTGTCC
This sequence comes from Candidatus Woesearchaeota archaeon, assembly GCA_964505985.1. Taxonomy (GTDB): domain Archaea; phylum Nanobdellota; class Nanobdellia; order SCGC-AAA011-G17; family GW2011-AR20; genus JAGVZJ01. The sequence goes on along the minus strand of CAZDKM010000004.1, from coordinate 6,445 downwards.
CATCTTCTGTTTCAACAGTAAGTGTATTTTTAGTTTCATCTACTATTCTTCCCGCTATCCCAAGCAAATTCTTATTTTTCGCGTCTATTACTTCCATTTTTGAACCAATTAATGTTTCCATCTTACTTTACATGGGCAAATCCCATTTTTACAAGTTCTTCCTTTACCTTTTGCACATGGTCTCCCTGCAGTTCAATTTTGCCATCCTTAACTGTTCCCCCGCATGCAAGTTTTGACTTCAGGCTTTTTGCAAGATCCTTGATGTTTATGTCCTTTTGGTCTATTCCTTCTACAACTGTAGTTAATTTTCCAAACCTTCTTTTTACAGTTTTAACACTTATGTGTTGTTCTTCTTTTGCTATGGTCTCACAAACACAAAGTTCTTGTGAAAGGCCACATTTCGGGCATATGTTCATTGCTTACTAATCCTACCTCCATCTGTTGATCTCTTTATTGTGAGTATTCTTGCAATATCTTTCTTTATTGACCTCACTATGCCGGGATTTTCTATTCTTGTTCCTGAAGCTCTTTGAGAGTTTAGTCTAAGCAACTCTTTCTTCAACTCAAGCAGTTTTTTCTCTGCCTGCTCTTTATCCATCTGTTTTATCTGGTGTTTCTTCATTTTTTTCTTCTGCCTTCTTTTTTGGTTTCGATCTTTTCTTTTTTTCTTTCACTTCTATTTTAATGTCTTTAAATTTAATATCATCTGGTAATTTTATATCAGGGGTCAATATGCTCACCTTTACCCCTATAGACCCAGACTTAAGTCTTGCAACTGAAAGGCCTCTTTTAATTAAATTTTCTGAAACATCTCCTGATTTTTTTAAATGCCCTGCAATAAATCTCCATCTTTTAGCTCTGCTACTCGGCACACCTCTTCCAGATATTACAACCTCTGCTCCAATAGCCCCAGCATCAATTATGTCTTGTAGTGCTCTGTATCCCACTGATTTAAACCTCTTCGGCCCAAATCTTTCAAAAGATGAAACTATTCTCTCAGCAACAGATTCAGGATCAAGATTTGGAGAATCTATTTCCGCAATTTCAATCTCGGGATTTTCCATCTCAAATTTGCTCTTCAATAATCTGTTCAGCCTGTTAATATTTGCTCCTTTGCTTCCAACAACTAACCCAGGCCTTGAAGTGTAAATTATCACTTTCTCTCCTAAAGGTGTTTTCTTAAGCTCCAATCTGCTATAGCTCCCTTTAGGCAATTCTTCTGCAATATGCTCCTGCAGCAGGTATTCCTTAATTTTCTTTTTTAGTACTTGTTTTTCTATCATCTTTCTTTACTTTCAGTTCTTTTACAATTATTCTTACATGAGTATTTTTTTGTCTCCTTCTTCTTTTCCTACCATAATGCCATTGTAAAGGAGCTTTATGCGCTGAAATATGATCTATAATAAGATTTGTTGATAATCCCTTATTTTGCGCATTTGCCTCAGCATTCTCCACCAGTTTTAATATTTCCTGTGTTGTTTTTATAGGATATTTTCCAGGACCAATCCCCGGCTTGTGAGAGGTATTGTCATTATATCTTCTATATGGAACTGCCTCTTGCATATTGATAACTCTGTTCAATGTTGCTTTGGCTTTTTTTTTTTTTTTATTCCTGATTAAGTTGCATACCTCAACAGATTTCTTTGTTGAAATAGGCAAATTTCTTCCATTAACCATTGCAATATCCTTGTTGTTTTCCATCTTACTTTACCGATATAGCTGAACTTGATCTTGTTGCTCCGATGCCAGGTGCAGAATGTGTAACTCTTGATCTTGTTAATGTTAATTCTCCCAAATACATTCCAATCATCTCTGGTATAATTGTAACCGGAACAAAGGTTTTACCATTATGAATTTGAATTATTAATCCAACCATCTTGGGTAAAACAATCCTGTCTCTATTATGAGTTTTTATTTGCTTCTTGTATTTTCCCTCTATAGCTTTATTCACTTTTTTCAGGAAAATTTCCTGTTTTTCTGTAAAATCTCTCTTCAATGATCTTCTCTTTCTAGATGGCAGTAATTCTGCAAATTCTTTAATCTCCATCTTCTTTAATTCCTCAATGCTCTTCCCTCTGTATGTAAATTCTTTTGCCATTATCTCTTCCTTCCAGTCCTCTTTGCTCTTATCAATCCTACCTTCCTTCCAGGTGGTGCATTTCTAGGTGGTGTAGCAGGTTTACCCATATGTCTTCCTCTCCCAGATCCAAATGGGTGGTCAACAGCATTCATAGCTACTCCTGACACAATTGGATATAATCTATTCCTGGCTTTCATCATGTGATGATGTTTTCCAGCTTTAACAATTGGTTTTTCCAATCTTCCAGACCCAGCAATAACCCCCACTACTGCCCTGCAGCCAGGATCAAACTTTTTCTGTTTCTTGCTTGGCAGCTGAACAACAACATATTCCTTGGTCCTGCTGATAATCCTTGCAGAAGACCCAGCTGTCCTGCAGAATCCCGCAATATTGCTGTTCGGGAATTTCTCTATATTATAAATTGAAGTTCCTTCTGGAATATTTGACAGCAACATGACATTTCCTGTTTTTACTTCATTATCAGAGCCAAATAACACATTCTCTCCAACCCTTACATTTTCAGGCGCGGGGATGCAGAACAATTCATTATTATCTAATTTTATTATAGCAACAGGGGCAGACCTTGCCTGATCATGAACAATATCAACAATCTCTCCATTAACAGCATCTTTAGTCAGATTAGGATAGACCATTTTGAATTTATACCTGTGACTAGGAGCTTTGTATCTGGGTGTTCCCCTTCCTCTTCTTTGCTGAATTAAATTCTTTCCCATTTTACATTATACCTAATTGTGTTGCAACATCAATTGCAGGTTTGTCTTTTGGCAATGTCACATAAGCTTTCTTTTTTCCTTGTGGTGTTATAGTCGTCCTTATCTTTATGCTTTCAATTTCAAATCCTTTCTTCAAGGCCTCTTTAATCTCTTTTTTTGTAGCTTTCAAGTCTACTATAAAAGTAAGCTTGTTGTCATTCTCCATTATTCTGACTGCTTTTTCTGAAGATACAGGGTGTTTTATAACTTTGAATGGATCCATTTTAATTCTTCTCCATGAACAAATTTTCTTTTTCTAATCTCTCAATAGCCTTTTTGCTGTATAATGTCAATCTTCCTGCAACACTTCCAGGCGCTAATAACTCTGCATTTAATTTATCAACAATCGCAACATCCACTCCTTCAATATTTTTTGCAGATTTTAATAATGGGCAATTCTCTGAAACAACAATTAAAGGACCTTTTTTACTTGTCTTCCTTCTTCCTCTCATCTTTCCTTTTCCAGCTCTTGATCTTCTTTCTTCAACCCTTTTAATTTCATCTTTTAATCCAAGGCCCTCAAAAGCCTTCTTAACATCTTTTGTTTTATTTAATAATTCAACATCTCCATGTAAAATTATAGGGAAAGTTTTGGGAGTGATATGGTTTCTCAGCTCAACTAAACTTTTATTCAATGTAGCTGCTAAAGCTGATCTTATAGCCTTTCTCCTCTCTTTGTTGTTTATTTTTAGTTTCCATATCTTCTCTGCCTTAGGCGGATGCGCCTTCCTCCCCCCAACAGTTCCAGGAGCAAATGCACCCTCAAATCCAAACTGTCTCCCCCTCCTCCACATAACCTTTCTTGGAGTTCTGTTCATGCCGTGACCGTATGAGGTTTTATATTCTCTTCTCCTTTTTGAAAGTTTAGCAGAAGTTTTCTTTCCTGCTAATAAATCAGCCCCGTATCTCTGCCTTTTATTTGCTCTTATAGATAGCACAGCTCTTTTTATTAGATCAGGATGATACTCCTCATTAAATTGCCTTGGAGCCTTTATATCTCCTACCATTTCCGCTTTCAAGTTATATACATTCATTTTTTAATCTGCTTTACCTCATGCGCATATACTTTTAATCTTCTCATAGGATGAGTTAATATTACAATTCTCTTTCTGGGGCCAATTATAGAGCCCCTAAGAAGCATATACTGGCTTTTTATCTCCCCATATTTATGAAATCCTTCTTTTGGCGCAATTTCTTTAGCATCATTCCCTATCTGCAGTACTTGTTTATTTACCTCTGTTCTCAGATGATACCCCATTTTTCCAGATTGTGGCACACTATACAAAACCTTTCCAGGTGTAACAGGTCCTAAATTCCCTGTAGACCTCTTCTTCTTCTCAGATTTATGCTGTTTCAAATTAAGGCCGAATCTCTTTATTACCCCTTGAAATCCCTTTCCTTTCGTAACTCCATGAATATCAACCATCTGGTTTTCCTGGAAAACATCACTAACCTTTATCTCCTTTTCAAGCAGAGATTTAGCATACTCTAATTTTCCCTCTGCTTTCCCTCCAATTCCAAGTTCCATAATTTCTGGTTTCTTCTTCTTTATGCCAGTATTTTTAGGTATGGTATAACAAACAACTCTTAATTCATCATAGCTTCCAGGAATTTTTTCCTCTGTTTTCTTTTTTGGCAGTTTTAATTTTCTTGCCAGCTCCTTGTCAAGTTTTTTGTTAACAACCTCAGAAATAGATTTTAAGCCATAAGGGGTTTTTTTGTAGAATCTTAAAGAAAAAGGCTTTATTGAAGGGCACTCAAGAATTGTGACAGGAATTGAATATAAATCATTTTTTAGCCTGGAATTTGGGTTTTGAATCTGCACTTGAGCATGTGTCATCCCAACCTTATAAGCAGGGAATCCCAGTAATATAGTCTTATCTAACTTAGGCCAGGACCTTATCTTAGGGGTCTGTTTTTTTGCCCTCTTCCTTGGCCAGTACTGCAAACTTCCACTTCTTGGTTTATGCGTGCTTGGCATACTTTATTCTCGCTATTTCTATCTATACTTAAATTTTTTTGTTTTCTTAAATCTAAAGACATCAGATCATCGCCTTTAGAACAAGACACTTATTAAATAGCCTCTTGTAACTATTTTAACTTGTTAAAATCTCTCATAAAACCCTTTATAAATCTTTTTGTTGACCTCCCCCAAAAGTCTTAAAAAGGCTTATTTCTCTATATTTTTAATAAATAAAGTCAAAATGGCAAGAACTATAATCTCATTATCAGCAATGGAAAAACTCCTGAAGAAGTATGGGGCTCCAAGAGTGTCAGAAGATGCTAAACAAGCCTTATCTGAAGCTTTAGAAGAGGTAGGTAGAAAAATAGGGGAAAAATCCCTTAATTTTGCTAATCATTCTGGCAGAAAAACAATAAAAGCTAAAGATATTAAATTGGCTTTGAAAGAAACTAATCTCTAATCATTATAAAGAAGTCTCTCTCCTCCACCACGACCACCTTCCCAAGTGCCAAAGCTTAAAACTTTTCTTTCTTCACCATTTTCAGGTACAAAATAGGCATTTAATGAAGGCACTCTCCACCAATTTGCATCCTCTCCATCATGCTCGGTCTCAATTCTTACCTCTAATCTGTCTCTCCCTCTTAACTGGGCATGTAATATTCTAAAATCTTGAATAAACTCCTCAATCCCAGGAAGTAGCTCTTTAATTAACCTATATCTTCTGAAGGCTGCAGTTATTTGCTTTTTTACTTCTTGTTCAGAAACCATAAAGAACTAATAGAAAATAAATATTTAAAGATTATTGGTTTACTTCATCTTTCTTGTAACATCTATTTTTTCATTGCATTTAGAGCATGAAATTCTTACAGAATCAATGCTTTGCTTTTTTCCAGTTTCTTCATCAAGTCTTTGTACTTTTTTCCATTGAAAAGGTGTAGAATTCTCACCAGTATGATTGCACTTAGGACAAGTATATTGTATATTGATTGTTAAAGTATCCTCATATTCATCCTTAGGAACATTATATTTGCATTCAGGGCATTCATATTCATCTGCTCTTATTTTTGTTTTCCCTGTTTTTGAATCCCTAGGCTTTCCCATTAATCCCTTTCCGCATTTAGGGCAGTTCTCTCTGAAAACCCATGCTCTTATCTTGCCATTCCCAATAGACCTGTTGGTAAAGTAAACACATTCATCCATGGATTGAGGCTCTTTTAATGTCATAACCTTACCTTAGATATCGTCTTTATAAATTTTATGAAAAGTTATATAAGTAGAAGTATAAATAAAAAACTCATAGCCCCGTCGTCTAGTGGTCACTTAAAGCCATAGAAGGATGCGAGACTCTGGAATACCGGAGAAATCTTGCGACCGAGGTTCAAATCCTCGCGGGGCTAATTAGGCCCTGTTAGTCTAGCCCGGTCAATCTAACAAACCGATAGGATACGGCCCTCTCAAGGCCGAAACCCGAGTTCGAATCTCGGACAGGGCATAAGCCTATTTTGTGTACGCTCAACAAGTGTGCCCGTACAAGTCTATTCTTTCTTATTTTTGTGCCCATAACTTTTAATCTGGTCAATTATTAATCTTAACATTCCAGAAACATATTCTTTTAAATTATTTTTATCA
>CAZDKM010000003.1:0-22935 GCA_964505985.1 Candidatus Woesearchaeota archaeon | reverse complement strand
CTTTCGGTTCAACTAAAATAGAATTATTCGTCATTAAATCAACCCATTCTTTAACCATATCGTCTGGCACTTTTATTTTGAAGTCTTTTAGAACCTTTACTAATTCTGAAATTGTTTCTAAAGATGCAACTAATGTGAATCTTTTTTCTTTCCAATTTAGCACAACTTCATTAGGTACACCTTTCCAGAATATACCTGAAATAAAAACATTTGTGTCAAGTACCACCTTCATCTTTTAGCTCTTTTTATAGCACCTTCAAGGTCTATTTTATTTATGTCTTTTTCTTTTGCGAATTGCTGTGTTTTTTTAAGAAGCTTATCAAAGTTTTTGAAGGAAGACATAGTCACTTTTTTTAGTATAACTGTGTCATCTCCTCCGACAACTATAAACTTTTCACCTTCTTTTAATCCAAGCTGTTCTCTTATATCTAATGGTATAACTACCTGCCCCCTTGAACTCATGCTTGTTATTTCTAATTTTTCCATTTTATTTACCTCCTAATAGGAATATCTTATTAGTAAGAAAGTATTATTTATAAAATTTTCTATATGTTTACTGCTGGCATTATTGCATCTCCTTAATTGCGGTTAAGACACTTGGAAGTTTATCAACACCATCACCTAAACAGAAGTGCCCCTTTCTCTTTTCTAAAACTTTTTTAGCTTTTATTAAATTGGCAAAGCTTTCAGATTGTTCTATTGGTATATCTCTATCGTTATCTGAGTAAATATTAACAAAATTTTTACAATGCTTTTTTAGTTTACCAATATCTGGAGTTTTTTCATAGAACTCTTTTATTTCTTTATAATTTAAGAAACTGAATCCAGCAACAAAAATACACCCCTTAATTTTAACATTTTCTGGAAGGGATTCTAAATATTTTACTATAGTTATACATCCAAGGCTATGCCCCACAAGGTAAGTTTCTTTGTTTGGTTCTATGGATTTATTTAAATGATTTAACCACTCTTTCAATTGTGGATGTTTAGAATTAGGCATATCTAAGGATTCAACTTTGAAATTTAATTTTTCTAATTCTTTTTTTAACCAATGGAACCAGTGGTTATTAGGAAATCCTTCCCATCCATGAATTAAATATACTTTTTTCATTTCCACTTTTTTCTCCTTACCATTAATCCAATTACACCATAACCAATTACATCCTTCCATGTGTCTTCAATAGTTTCTTCAGACGGATTTTTATTAATACTTGTGAGGTGTTTAAGCCTTTCAAGTTTTTCAATCAATCTTGTTATAACACCTTCTTCACCTATTTTTTCTATGTTCCCGTCTCCGTACATTTCATTTTTCTTTTTTAACAAAATCCCTATTTCATCTAATATCTTTTGCATTTCTTTAAAATTCATTTTTTATACCCCCTATTTTAACCAGCTTTTAATCTCCCTTAGTTGTTTTAAGTCGTTTTTGTATAGTTCTCTTAAATCTGTTATTTTGTAATAATCCATAATTATCCTGTCAAATCCAGGACCCCATGCAAGAACAGGAATATCTTCACCTAAAAGAGGAATTACAACTTCTGGTCTAAACATTCCTGCTCCGCCTAATTCCATCCATTTTTTATGTATAGGATGATAGACATCTATTTCAACCGAGGGCTCTGTATATGGGAAGTAGGCAGGTCTAAATCTTGCATTTTCAAATCCCATCTTCTTGAAAAATTCTTTTAGATATCCAAGCAAATGCCTGAAGTTTGCATTAGGATCTACTACAATTCCTTCTGTCTGATTGAATTCAAATCCATGAGACCAGTCAACTGTTTCATTTCTGAAGTTCTTGCCAATTGCAAAGAATTTGGCCGGTAAATCTGTTTTTTTTAGTTTAGACAAAGTTAAAGCAGATAATACAGTAGTATGGGTTCTCATTACTAATTTTTTAGCAACTTCTTCATCCCAGGGATACTGCCATCCCTTGCTTTTTTCATAACCTATTTCATGCATGTTTTTCACTTTATCCTTGAAAAATTCTGGGAGCTTTCCTTTTTTATTTAGGAAGATACTATCCTGCAAATCTCTGGCTGGGTGATCTTGTGGTTGAAACAAAGCATCAAAGTTCCAGAATGAGGTATTGATTATAGGGCCGGTCATTTCTTTGAAACCTAAATCCATCCAGACTCTTCTTGCATAGTCTATTGATTGATTAACAAAATGCCTTTTTCCGGGATAAATTCTTGGAATATTTATCTTAACATCATATCTTCTGAATTTTTTACCTCTGAAGGATTCATCTCTTAATATTTCAGATGTCAGGGATTCAATTAAATTAATTTTTAGATTTTCCTTTAATAATTCTTTACCTAGGGGGGTTAAAGCAGTTTCCCTTTCTTTTTCTAGGTCTTCTTTGATTATTTCTCTCCTTGTCTTTAACTCATTTAATATTTCTTTATCTAAATCATCAGGGGAGCAAGGCAGCTGCTTTAGAAAATCTTCTTTCTTTTTAATTGAGTTATCATCTTTTAATTTTTTAACTTCTTTCCCAATTTCAATTAAATTTTTTCTTTTTAGAATTCCAAGAGAAACAGTTATTTCATCTTTATCTAATTTAGCAATATCCATAATCTCCTGCATTGTTCTTGGCTTGTCCAAAGCAGAAAGAAATCTTTTTTCCGGCAGTCCTTTTTTTAAATAAATCTCCCCGTTTTTGTCCAGCTTAACAACTTCCTTAGTTATTTTTCTTAATTTTATAATATCCTTATTTGACAGCCATTGCAAAGACCTCATCACTTCAATTTCCCTTAATCCTGTTTTTTTCACCAATGATGATAACTTAGCATCTTTTCCTAATAATGGAAGAACTTTCCTTTCTAAGGGAGTCAAAGATTCTATTAATTTATAATGCTTTGAGGAGGGCTGTTTCATTTCTTTTAGGAATTCTTTCTTTATTTCCTCTATATCTTTTGGAAGCTCTTTTCCCAAATATTTTGATTTTTTAAGATATTTATCCCCTTCCCTTACAGTATGAAAGAGATACCAGTAGTATTTTCCTTTAATTTTGACCTTTTTTACATAAGGCATGGAAATGGTTAATTACCACATATTTATAAATATTTCTATTATTACCACATATATTAATTACCACAAATTAGAATTATAATTAGTTAATTACCACTTTAAACTCTTCTTTCTAAGGTTCTTTCTTCTAAAATTTTATCTTTTAAAACTCTCCCGATTACTTCTACTGCCCTTAAGACTAAGCCTCTACCTTTAGGTTTTTCTAAATATCTTCCAGTTTCTGCTGCCCTGCTGAGTTCTCCTATTAATGCCAGACCTAATTCATCCATTATTGCGTTCTGTTCAGTTAATAATCCATACACACTTTTTATGTTCCTTAATTCTGATGGATATATTACCCCTTCAGTCAATCCTGCCTCTACTTCTGCTACTACCTTTTTCAGCTCATTTAAAGAATCTTGATATGTCATTTTAATAATAAAATTAAATTAAATAAAAGATTATGCTTTCTTCATTGAGTTCCAGCTTAGGTTAAACATGTTCTCCAAAGCTGAAGTGAAAAATGGTGAGTCAACCCAGATTGCTGTGTCATTGCTTTCATGGACTTCATTGTCATGCAGAACCATGAATAATGCCTCTTTGCCATCTATCAAGCAGAATCTTGCATTTATGTTCTCTACATTCCTAACATCTGCAACTGATTTAAGATCTTGGGCAGCTTTCCTAGCAGCTTCTGACTTTATTGGAGCTGCAATTTTAACTTTTATTTTCTTAGCTTTTAATTTTCTCTCTGCATTCTTTAATAAATCCCTTTTTCTTATGAGGCCTTTTTCAGTCGTCATTATCACAACAGAGCTCTTAGCTTTTCCAAGCATTGCAGATATCTGGGAGTAAACAGACTGCCTGCCCCTCATAGCTCCGGATAATTCATTAATGTCTACATTAGCAATTCCATTGGTGTATAACTGGTTTAATTCCTCGTATGTTTCAGTAGCTCTAACATTGTCTATCATGCCTAATTTTTCTACTGTTTTTTCATTAATTCTGTCTTTGACCCTAGTGATTATTTCCTGGGGCTTAATAGCTAAATATTTGATAGGCTTTCCAAGCTTGACCATTATGAAGCCTTTCTTTTCCAATGACTCAAGAACATCATAAGACCTTGACCTAGGGACATTAGACATATCTGACAATTCACCAGCGGTTGCTATTCCTTTGGATAGCAAGGCTGTCCAGATTTTTACTTCGTATATATTAAGCTCAAATGCTGACCTTAATTTCTTTATGAATTCTTCTTTGACTATCATTTTATCTCCTTTCGGTTCTTTGCGGTGCATCTCTTAATGCTTCTACTAAATTTCTTGCTTCTGTTTTTACTTCTGCTTTGGCTAATTTTACACCGGCATTGCTTGTAGCTTTACTTATTAATGCCCCAAAAACTAGTCCTCCTACTAGATAAGGTAAATTTTCCACAGAAGTTAAGTCTAAGTTATCTGAGTCTGTAGGCCTATGAGTAAATAAGTAATTTAGGATACTTCCTATGCTATATGTTGCAGCTGTTCCAAGCCAACCTGGAATTGCTTCAATACCTGGCCTCCAGAATGGTCGCACTCTTAGACTCCTCGATAATGCTGTTGGTGCAACTTCTGCCATTAATTCTAATTGCTTGTTGTACTTATCTCTTTTGTCTTTATCAAACCTTAAACCAGAATTTCTAGCTGCTAATGCTTCCTCAACTTTGTCTTCAACATCTCCATGAACTGTTGCTCCCTTAACAAAATGATTGCTTCCGTATTTTGGAACCAGATCTATTAATCTTAATGCCTCTTCTCTTACAGGGGGGAATCTCAACTGTTCTAATTTATACCCCTTCTTATCTAATTCACTCACGGCTCCTCCTATTAGTGTTCTTCTGGCACTTTCTAATTCATCTTTTCTTTTTTTCAGTGCCATAACATCTTCATAAAATCTTACCATTGTATTAAAAATGAAAAATCTTACCTTTATAAATCTTTCTATTTTGTTATTACTTTGTAATGGTTAAAAGAATTTATAATCTCTCCCTAAACTGGATAGGGAAAAATGAGTTCAGCAGAAGAATACCAGCAAAGACAAGGGAGGGCTTCTTCTTTATTAGATAAAATCTCAAGAAGTTATTATGAAGGATCTGCACAGTGGTTTAGGCCTCCTTTTATCTGCTATTATGACAGCAGAGACAATCCAGTTTTATTGATTCATCGTGAGAAGAAGGGGAAACCTAGGAAATATAGGATAGAAGATAACAGCACAAGAAGGGCGATAGATACATTAGTAAGAGAAAGAAGAATAAGAAAGGAGAGAGAAGATGATTTAAATCTTGAAGGTACAATTCCAATCTAGATTAAACTTAAATCTTCATCCAATGAATCCAGTTCAGACACATCCAAGTCATTAACTTCTTCTGTAGTTGAATCTAACACTTCACTAGGTTCTGTTGAACCAGCAGTCTCGGTTGTGTCCGCAGAATTTGCACATCCTGCAACTACCAATAATGAAGCTGCAAATAAAATAAATAAAAGCTGCTTATACATTTTCACCCTCCTCAACTGTTATCTCGCTTACTTCCTGCTCATCCAAGCTAACATTCAAACCAGAAACTATTTTTCTTATTTCTACAACAACCTGGTGAGCTTCTTTTACCAATCTATGAGCTTCTTTTGTTGAATTTATGGATCTCTTTACAAGCTCTTTTTTAGCTTCTGGATCATCTGTTTCTTTTGCAGAATCAAATGTTGTTTTAGCTTCTTTGCACTTTGTTCTAGCATTCTCTAATAAATCACTTAATCCTTCAATCTTTAAATTAAGCTCTGTTGTGTCTGCTCCATTTTCTTCAGCTCTTGCTAAGGCTAATTCAGCTTTTCTTTCCATTAACTCAGATCTTAACAATACCCCATGGCAGATATTAGCTGCTGCTGCTCTTGTCTTGTAGATATGCCTTACTAATGCATGCTTTTTTATCTCAGGTCCAATTGCTCTCAATTCATCCAATGTTGCGGCAGATCCTATTTTTGCTTTAAGCTCATTTAATCCGGAAATTGCATTATCAATTCTGCTTAATGAATCAGCGGATTCTTCAGGATTTACGTCCTGGTTATTTTCAATTCTTCCTTTCAATGCTTCTAACTCAGTTAATTCTGAATCTATGATTTTTGTTAAATGTTTTTTGGCAACAACAAGCTTTTCTCCATCTGTCTTGGCTTCTTTCAACTCATTTCTTGTTTCTTTTATCCCTTCTCTTAATTCAATTCTTTTTTCCCTTGCCTCTTTGAATTTTTCAATACTGTTTTCTATTCTCTCTTTTGTTATCTCTCTTATTTTGAATTCTTCATCTTTTACTTCCATTATCTTTATTTCTTTTAATTCACTTGATTTTCTCTCCTTTGCTATTTCTACCTGCTTAGCCCTTGTCAGCAGGGCAAATTTTTTAGCTTCTTCAGGAGACAGGTTATTAATAAAGGACTCAACATCATTTACTTTTTCAGTTATTTTTAAAATTCTGTTTTTTTCATGAGCAGGAGTGTCTTTTAATTTTTCTTCAAGCAAGGATCTTAATTTTTCTTTATCCCCTTTTATCTCCCTTCTAGTTTCCTCTCTTGTTTCACCATCTGCAGTTTTTTGACGGGATTTTTCTCTTATTTCCAATTCTCCATCTTTTATTCTTTCCCTCCTTTCAGTTCTTACCTCTTCTTTTTTGCTGCTGCCAGAATTATCAGAGGTTTTAGAATTGTCCATGCTGTTTGATGTATCACTGCTACCTGAATTTGAATTACCAGAATCTCCATTATCGGAGCCTTCTTCAGCAATTACATTTAATGCTCCAAATACAAATAAAATTATAAACAATGTGAAAATCTTTTTCATTTAATCCACCTCTTAGAAGGGTAATATCCAGATTGTATATAAACGTTTCTAAATAATTTTATCATCTAAGATATAGACAAGACCCAAAATGTTTATAAAGAGGACTTTTTTATTTTCCTTGGAGGATAATCAAAATGGCTGAAGTCTCAAAAGAAATACAGGATAAGGCTTATGAAGCTGTCGAAATAGCTAGAAAGTCTGGAAAGTTAAAGAAAGGAACTAATGAAGTCACTAAAGTGATTGAGAGGGGGATTGCGAAATTAGTTCTTGTTGCAACTGATGTAAATCCTGCAGAAGTGATAATGCATATTCCTGTTTTGTGCGAGGAAAAGAAAATTCCTTGCGTGAATGTTGGAAGCAGGAGTGATTTGGGAGCTGCTGCTGGGCTGCAGGTTTCAACCGCAAGCGTTGCAATTGTGCAGGAAGGGGAAGCTGGAGAATTGATAAAGGAAATTGCAAATAAATTGAAGTCTTCTTAAAATGGCTAAACAAGATGTTAACAAAGAGAATAGAGATAATAAGGATACTAGAAGGGACAGTAAGGTAGTTGTAAGGGGAAAAGAAGAGAGGGGATTGTTCTCAACTGCTTTTCCTGCTACAGTGGAAGAGGTAGTAGGGAAGACAGGGACTAGAGGAGAGGTTACTCAGGTAAGGGTTAATGTGCAGGAAGGGAAGGACAGGGGAAAGATTTTGAGAAGGAATGTTAAAGGCCCTGTGAGGATTGGGGATATCTTAATGCTTAGAGAAACTGAGATTGAAGCCAGGAAGTTAAACCAGGGAAGAAAATAAAATGCCTACATGTTCATTTTGCGGAAACAGTTATTTAATGGGAGAGGGGAAGACTTTTGTGCAGAAATCAGGAAAAATTCTTAGATTTTGCAGTGCTAAATGTGAAAAGAATATGTTGAAACTAAACAGGAAAGCAAGGACTACTAAATGGACAAAGAATTATGTTAAGGGAGAATAATTCTAATGATTGAGAGAACTTTTGTAGCGATAAAACCAGATGGAGTGCAGAGGGGATTAATAGGAGAGGTTATAAGAAGGTTTGAGAATTCTGGATTGAAGTTAATAGGGATGAAGATGCAGTGGCTGGATAAGGAATTTGCATTAAGGCACTATACAGAGGATATTTCCAAAAGAAGAGGAGAAAAAGTTAGGAAAATGCTTATTGATTATATTGTTGAGGGGCCTGTAGTTGCTATGGTTTTAGAGGGGATACATGCTGTTGAGATTGTAAGGAAAATAGTTGGAGATACTGAGCCTAGAAAAGCAGTGCCGGGGACTATAAGGGGAGATTTTTGCCATGTGAGCTATGATCATGCTGATAAAGTGGAAAAAGCAATAAGGAATATTATCCATGCTTCTGGAAATAGAGAAGATGCTGAATATGAGATTAAGCTATGGTTTAAGGATAAAGAATTACATTCTTATGAAAACTCTAATGAAAAACATATAAAATAGAAACTTTTTTAAATAATGTTATAACTAAATTGTAGTAAAATGACAAGCAATTATCCATTTTTGATATTAGCAGGAGTTAATGTAGATGGCTCTGAGGGAGTTATGGTACCAGAAACAGTTTTAGGTTCTCTAAGATTTCATTATGCAGCTAATTTAAGGCACTACCTCTCTAATAATATTTCAGGGATAAAGGGGTCACTACAGTTTAGAGAGATGGATAATCCAACTGAAGTTGGAGAGGAGGAGAGAGAGTGCAGCAGGCTATTAATTACTATGGCTGATTCTGTTCATGGTTTGTTTGAAAAAACTAGAAGAGACACTATAAGAAATTTCCGAAGTCACCCATTGAGTTATGATGTTGTAGAGCAAATATTGTTTAGGAAGTATAGAGAATTTGTTGAAAGACATACTTTTCTTGAGGATGTAAGAGAAATCAATGCAGCACTAGGAGAGGTTTGTGGTCCTAATAATGGAGATCCACATCTTACAGATGCAGTGAGGTATTCTAGAGCAATGCTGCATAATATAACTTATCTTGAAACTCTTGGAGATTTTGAATTTGAGGAAGGCTCATTAGCCCCTATTGGGGATTTAGTTCCACATATAAGGATTCCTAGATTACAAGCCTAGCTCTTTATCAATTCCCTTAGCTGTTTTTTTCATTTCTTTCATCACAGAATTAATTTCAGACTCCAAATTTAAGATTAAAGATTCAACATCTTTAGAGCCTAATGCATATCTTTTTTTATAACAAACTATAAAACCATGATTTGTTAAATTGTTTAGATGATGGATAACAGCCCCTCTTGAGAGATGTGAATTGAATGCTATTTCATCAGAGGAAATTAATTTATCTTCTTTTTTTGCTTTAATCAACTCCAAAAAAACACGGAAACAGGATTTTTCTTTGTCCCTTGGATTAAACAAACCGAGGGAATCAGACAACCATTGAAGGTCTTTGTTTAGTTCATTATTATCTCTTTTTTCAATGCTCCTTATATTTATCTGTTTGAACATTTTACCGAAATATTTAAATATATGTTATCTGTTTATCTTAAGTAAACAAAGTTTAAGTATATAAACTTTTTGCAAAGGGGGTTAAGTATATGGCTGAAAAACAAAATGTAAATCTGAACTTGGATCATTCTAATCTGGCATTTTTC
The DNA here is from genome assembly GCA_964505985.1 of Candidatus Woesearchaeota archaeon. Taxonomy (GTDB): domain Archaea; phylum Nanobdellota; class Nanobdellia; order SCGC-AAA011-G17; family GW2011-AR20; genus JAGVZJ01. The sequence goes on along the minus strand of CAZDKM010000003.1, from coordinate 13,438 downwards.
TCAGATGGGATATCCTTGTTTAATAGAAAAGACAAATTTTTCATAGACTTCAGGCAGACAAGCCCAAGGATAGATATGGTTGGAGAGAAACAGCATTATAGCCATGCTGTAAAGCACAGCACAATTGTGATTGATCCAATTATGGCCAAAGCATTATTCCAGTTGCTAAAGGACAGCATAGGAAAATATGAAAAACAATTTGGTAAAATAGAACTGCCAAAACAAGAGAAGACAAAAAAAGATGATGTAGAGCAGGTTACAACAGATAGGAATTACATTGGGTAAGATGAAGGAAAAAAATGAACTTAAGAAGGCTGAGAAAGAGCTAGAGAAAGAGAAACAGCTTTCAAAGGAATATTTAGAGACATTGCAGAGAGTCCAGGCAGAGTTTGAAAACTACATGAAGAGAGTAGAAAAGGAAAAAGAGGAATTCAGGAAATATGCGAAACATGATTTGATCTTGAAACTGTTAAGCATAGTTGATGATTTTGAAAGGGCATTGAAAGCAGAGGGAGAAAAAGAAGATATTACTAAAGGAATTGAAATGATTTTTGAGCAGATGAAAAAGACTTTGGAAGAGGAAGGGGTTAAAGAAATAAAATCAATTGGAGAAAAATTTGATGCTTACATACATGACATTGTTGGAAAGGTGGATGGGGAGGAGGATAATGTCATAGTGGAAGAGGTGAGAAAGGGATATATGTTGAAAGACAAGGTATTGAGACCTAGCATGGTTAAAGTCAGTGAGGGAAAGAAAGATGGATAAAATATTACTGAAACAAATAAATGAAATTATATGGGGGTAATTAAAATGGCAAAGACAATTGGGGTGGATTTGGGAACCAGCAACTCAGCTGCATCAGTATTACAAGGAGGAAGACCAGTTATAGTTCCAAGCGCAGAAGGCGCTTCATTATATGGAAAAGCATTTCCATCTGTGGTTGCATTTACAAAAGATGGAGAGATGTTTGTTGGCGAGCCAGCAAGAAGACAAGCAGTCAGCAATCCAGAGGGAACAGTTATGGCTGCTAAGAGAAAAATGGGGAAGAATTTCAAGTATGATATCCATGGGAAAAAATATACACCTCAGCAGATTTCTGCTTTTATTCTGCAGAAGATAAAGAAAGATGCAGAGGCATTTTTAGGGGAGAAGGTTGAGAAGGCAGTGATTACAGTTCCAGCTTATTTTGATGATGACCAGAGGCAGGCTACAAAGGATGCTGGGACTATAGCAGGATTGGAAGTAGTAAGGATTGTTAATGAGCCAACTGCAGCATCATTAGCTTATGGACTGGATAAAAAAGATAAGGAAGATAAGATTTTAGTGTTTGATTTAGGTGGAGGAACTTTAGATGTTACAGTAATGGATTTTGGGGATGGAATTTTTGAAGTCAAGTCAACATCAGGGGACACCAGCTTAGGTGGAACTGATATGGATGAAGCAGTGATGAATTTTATCATAAAAGAATTTGAAAAAAGCACAGGAATTGATTTAAGCGAGGATTCAACTGCTTTACAAAGAGTGAGGGAAGCTGCAGAAAAGGCAAAGATAGAATTGTCTACAACAATTGAGACAGATATTAATCTGCCTTTCATAACTGCAACTGACAAAGGACCTAAACATCTTAATATGAGATTATCAAGGAGCCAGCTAGAGAAATTAATTGATCCTTTAATACAGAGATGCAAGAAACCAGTTGAGCAGGCATTGAAGGATGCTAAGTTAAGCAAAGAGGGAATTGACAAGATAATTTTGGTGGGCGGGCCAACAAGGATGCCTGTGGTGAAGAATTTTGTTGAGAAGATTTTAGGAAAGAAAGCAGAGGGCGGGATTGACCCTATGGAATGCGTTGCAATGGGAGCAGCAATCCAGGGAGGGGTATTATCAGGAGATGTTAAGGATGTTTTACTATTAGATGTTACACCGTTGACTTTGGGCATTGAAACTCTTGGAGGCATTAGGACTCCATTGATAACAAGAAATACTACAATTCCAACTAAAAAAACCCAGATATTTTCAACTGCAGCAGACAATCAACCAAGTGTTGACATTAATGTTCTGCAGGGTGAGAGGGAAATGGCTGCGGATAACAAGTCTTTGGGCAGATTTACTCTGGAGGGAATACCACCTGCTCCAAGAGGAATCCCACAGATTGAGGTTACATTTGATATTGATGCAAATGGAATCATAAATGTAAGCGCCAGAGATTTAGGGACTAAAAAAGAGCAGAGCATAAAAATTACTGCAAGCCAGAAATTAAATGAGGAAGAAGTAGAGAGAATGAGGAAAGAGGCAGAGGAATATTCTGAGCAGGATAAAAAAAGAAAAGAATTGGTTGAATTAAGGAACCAGGCAGACTCTGTTGTATATTCTACTGAGAAAATGTTAAGTGAGTATGGGGATAAAGTAGATAAAGATACTAGAGAGAAGATACAGAAAGAAATGAATGAAATAAAAGATGCAATGAAAGAGGATGATGCAGCCAAGATTAGGAACAAATTGGAAGAAGCAAACAAAGTAATACAGGAAATTGGGATAAAGATGTACCAGGAGGTTGCTAAAAAACAAACTGGAGCTAAAGGAGATAAGAAAGATGATAACACAGTTGATGCGGAAGTATTGGATGAGGAAGACGCCTCCAATAAGGCAAACTGAGGTTTTGTTTTATGGAGATAATCATGTCTCAAGAATTGATGACAGAGGGAGGCTTTATGTTCCCGTGTCTATGGCACATGGCAGAACTTCTGGAAGAGTAGAGGAAGGCTTGTTAGAAAATGATACCTTATATGTAAGAAGAGAAGTTTATGGAATATATGTTACTTTATTAACTCAGGAGATGGAAAATTATTATGTCAGCCTTCCTTATGATGATCCTTGGAGAAAAACTTTTTTTAGGGGTAATTTTGTTGCTTTAAAAAAACCAACCCAAAATGGGAGGGGCCATAGCAAGAGGATGGGTTTGGATATTAGGCTAAGTGGAATGGAGGTTATAGTAGAGCCAAATGGGGATTTTTTTAAGATATTGTTAATGGGAGAAGATTTAACCAGATTAGACTGGGCTAATTTTACATTTGCTAGAAACGCTTTGAGAGAAAGAGAAGAATGACAAAAAGAGATTATTATGAAATTTTAGGGGTGAATAGAAATTCTAGCAAGGAAGAGATTAAGAGAGCTTACAAGAGATTAGCATTGCAGCATCATCCAGACAAGGGGGGGGATGCTGAAAAATTCAAGGAAATTTCTGAGGCTTATGCTGTTCTGACTGATGATGTAAAAAGAGAACAATATGACCGGTTTGGACATGCTGGTTTTGACCAGAGATACAGCCAAGAGGATATTTTCAGGAATGTAAATTTTGATGATATATTTAATGAGATATTTGGAAGAAGCGGTGGGGGAATATTTGACATGTTTTTTGGAGGTGGGAATAGAGAGAGGAGAGGAAATGATTTAAGATATGATTTAGAGATTAGCTTTGAAGAGGCTGCTTTTGGAACTGAAAAGAAGATTAAAATTCCGAGACTGATTGAATGTGATAAGTGCGAGGGGACAGGAGCTGAGAACAAGGAGACTGAGAGATGCAGCAATTGCAATGGAACAGGTGAAGTGAGAAGGACAACGAGGACACCTTTTGGGATGTTTTCTCAGGTTGGAATTTGCAGGGAATGTAATGGAGAGGGAGAGGTAGCTAAAACAAACTGCAAGTCTTGCAGAGGATCTGGATTAAAAGAAGATAATAAGGAGGTTAATATTAAAATTCCTGCTGGTGTTGAATCAGGGAATAGGCTAAGAATTAAGGGAAGGGGAGAGGCAATAAGAAAAGGGAAACCAGGGGACCTTTATATATTCCTGACAGTGAGGCCTCATGATATTTTTGAGAGGAATGGAAAGGATATACATATAAACATTCCAATTACATTCAGCCAGGCTGCTTTGGGGGATGAGATTATTATTCCAACTTTAAAAGAGAGAATAAAAATTAAGATTCCAACTGGAATCCAGAGCGGAACAATTCTCAGGCTAAAAGGAAGGGGTATTGGGGATCCATATGAGAAGGGAGACCAGTATATTCATGTCATAGTCAAGACTCCGAGCAAATTAAATTCCAAGCAGAAAAAATTGTTAAAAGAATTTGCAAAAGAAAATAAAGAAAAATTAAAAATAGAGAAAGGGTTTTTTGACAAGATTAGAGATATTGGATTTTAATTCTCCTCATATCCTTCCATGAACCCTGCTTCCCAATCAGTGATTTCATCATCCTCTAACTGGGACTCCCTTCCTTCATCACTATATATATCTTCTTCCAAAAACTCTTCTTTTTCATAATTCTTTTTTCTTTTCATTAATTTTCCCTCTTAGAAGTTAGTATATATAATTAATCCATATATAGTATATACCAAATATATTTGACATAGAAATTATTATAATGCTGATAGTGGATTTTAATTATTCATTACCGTATCCTTCCATAAATGCTTCTTCCCAGTCGCTGATTTCATCATCCTCCAATTGGGATTCCCGTCCTTCATCAGTATATATGTCTTTAAATTTTTCGTCCAATTCCTTTTTCTTTGGCATTTTATCTCATCAAGCTTAAGAAACGTTTAAATATATATAGGTAGTCTATATATTTTATATCTAGTATATTCATTATATATGGGGGGTTGGACATGCAAGAAAATAAGGTAGATGTAAGAAAATTAATCAAATTCGGAAATTCTTCGTTTGTAGTTTCCTTACCCTCTAGTTGGATAAAGCAACATGAATTAAAAAAAGGGGATAATGTCTACATAAATGAAACTGAGAATGGAGAGATTATAATAAGAAATGACACCTCTGGAGATAAAAAAGAGATTAAAAAGATAAAAATTCATGTAGACAGCTTGGATGTTGACAAAGTTAAGAGGAATATTATTTCTGCGTATGTCTCTGGATACAATTATTTAACATTGGAAGGAACCCTTAGGGATGAAATGGGGGATATTGAAGAATTGATCCATAATCTTCTGAGTTTGGAGATAGTTGAGCAAACTTCCAATAAAACTGTTGTGAGGGATTTTCTAAATATTGAAGAAGTTGCGGTATCTGATATACTAAAAAGAATGGACTTGATTGTTAGATCAATGATTTCTGATTCAAAGAAATGTTTTAATGAATCTTTGTATAATCAAATTAATCATAGAGACCTGACTGTGAATAAGTTGAGATTTTTACTTCTGAAGACTGTGAGAGAATCTCTAAATAATACTAGGCTAAAGGCTGTTATTGAGAAATCCGGGATATCTGTCTGGGATGTTTGGATGCTTCTTATTAATTTGGAGAATATTGCTGATGAATCAAGGAGGATAGCAAGGTTGTTGAAAGATGGAAAGCTGGATAAAAAAGAAGAGGAGAATATTCTAAAGATTTATGATGAAATAGAAGAGTCTTATTTATTGGTTATGAAATCATTACATAAGAGGGATAGGGAGTTGGCCCACGATGTTGCCACTAGAAAAAACAGAATTATTGAGCAGTGCGATATGTTGTTTAAGAAATGCAAAAGCAAGAATGCTGTGTCTGTCATTGAAAAGCTTAAAGCGATGGAGAGTTATATAAGAAATATGGCAAGAGTCGTAATAGACCAGGAGTTGCCCCCTTTATCAAATAACAAACCTTAAATAAGTTGCTGATAGAATAAGACTATGACATATGGTCATCTTCGCTTGGTTGAGAGGAGATTAGAGAGCTATCTTGCTCAAAATCTACAGGCTATTCTAGCTTCTCATATGAATAGGAAAAGTAATTTAAGTAGATATCCTGATGGGATAGATGGGATTGAAGGAAAGCCAGAAATATTAGTACCTTCCCAGACAAGTTCTAGATCTTATTTGTTTGAAGTAAATGTTATCTATGCAGATAAGAGGGGAAATAGAAGGAATGTTCGGTTATTTTTAAAAGAACCAAGAGTGAAAGGAAGGGGTGAGGGTTTTGATGGAGAATCAGATAAAAGAGCAGACCAGGCTCCATATGAGGCAGATAGGTTGGAGCATTCTTCTGAGCTGGGATGCAATACCCCTGTTTTTGTGCATAGAGACAGAGGGAGAATACTTATGGAACGTGTTGAGGGGGATAAACTTTTACAATTACTCTATGATTCTAGGGCTGATGTAGAGGCTCAAATATCCTACTTATTTAGTGTAGCAGAGGCTTTGGCACATACTCATAATGAATGGAAACGAAGTTTTACTAGATTTTCTGGGTTTCTCTCTAAGAGAAGCTGGGATTATGTAGGGGATGTGGTAAGAGCAGTTTCCAAACTTACACCCGGGGAATTATCTCGGAGTGAGAGAGAAGTAGTGAGTAGGGCGCTGGGGAATGAATTTAAGACTGTTTTGGGTGCTTATGATGAGGGTTTGATTCATGGGGATTTACATCCTGGACAGATTTTTTTAGATAGAACTACAAGCAGAGTGTGTTTTGTTGACCTTGGAGATCTTGGACAAGGGCCTCACCCTTTTGATTTGGCAGATATTGTAAGCTCACCTTTTGTGAGATTAAGGATGAGAGATACAATTGGGAGAGTTACAGAACGCTATAAATTATCTAGGGATTCTGTAAAAGATCAATTGATGTTTACTCCGTCTTTATATGGTGCGGAATTTTTTAGAAGTATGGTTGCTGCTTCACATACACATTCACTGGTGAATAATGTTCCCATACTTAGAGGATATCAAGGGGAGTATAGAGAATTTGCCCATCTAATAGGCGCATTTCCTGAATGGTATATGTGGAATGCATTACAAGCACTTAAGAGATTTAGGGGACTAAATTTGGGAGTACCTGGGTTAGATGATTTAGAAAGTTTACTGGCAGAAAAGTTGCCTTCTACTCAAAAATTACCTGTGATAGAGGGATTGAATGGTAGTAATCATAATTTAGCTACGAAAAAAGATGAGGTCTATTCTGAGGAAAGTAATGGCTCTGATAGTCCTTCCACTACTCATTTGGCTGTTTCTTCAAGAGATTAATTTACTACCTATAAATAGTTACTTTTATATAGTCTAAATTCTTAAGGCTTTTAGGGGAATCCTTAAAAATAAGAAAAATGGAAATCTATGAATATGACACAAACAAGAGCTCTAATATGTCTGTTAACGGGACATGTAGATCATGGAAAGTCCCAGATAATAGAAACTATATCAAAGAGGAAGATTGTAGAGAAAGAGGCAGGAAGGATAACCCAGAAAATCAGCGCTATTAAGACAGATATAAAAGACATTTCTTCTATTATTGGAAGTTTATCACTTAAGTCAAAGATTAAGATTCCCGGGTTTTTATTCATTGACAGCCCAGGACATGCTGCTTTTACAAATTTGAGAAAAAGGGGTGGGAGTTTAGCTGATATTGCCATTCTAGTTATTGATGTAAATGAAGGGATGCTAGCGCAGACAAAAGAGGCTGTTGAGATTTTAAAACAGTATAAAACCCCATTTATTGTTGCTTTAAATAAGATTGATTTGATAAGCGGATGGAGGGTTAATAAAGGAAAGGGGATAATTGAGGATATAAATTCACAGGCAGAAAGCACAAGGAATAATTTGGATAATAGATTGTATGAGGTTGTTGGGAAATTATATGAGCTTGGATTTAATGCTGAGAGATTTGACAGGGTTAATGATTATACAAAGCAGATTGCTATGGTTCCTATTTCTGCAAAAACCGGGGAGGGGTTGCAGGAGTTATTATTTGTTCTTCTTGGATTAGCCCAGAAATATTTAGAAAAAAACTTAGAAATTGAATTAGGAAAAGGAGGGAAAGGGGTTGTATTGGAAGTGAGGGAGGATAAGGGACTGGGAATAGTTTTAGATGTTGTATTATATGATGGAAAAATAAAAGTTAATGATGATTTTGTTATTGGCAGTTTAGAAGAGCCAGTGGTAAGCAAAGTTAGGAATATGTTTGAGTTGAGAAAACCAGTTAATAAAGCAGAAGCAGCAGCAAATGTCACGTTAATTGCTCCAAATTTGGAAAATGTATATTCTGGAATGCCTTTAATGGTTGCTGAAAAAAAAGAGGATATTGAAAGATTAAAGAGAGAGGTTCAAGAGCAGGTGGAAGAGGTTTTAATTGAAACTGGGAAAGAGGGAATTATTGCAAAAGCAGATAGTTTAGGAAGCTTGGAGGCTTTAGTTGGCTTATTAAAAGAAAATAACATCCCAATAAAAAAAGCAAGCTTGGGAGAGATAAACAAGAAGGATATTGCAGAGGCAGAAACAGAAAAAGACGAGCTTAATCAGGTAATAGTGGGATTCAATATTAAAAATGTCAAGGAAAATGTTAACGTGATTACAAGTGATGTCATTTATGAGATAATTGAGAAATTAGAAAAGTGGAGAGAAGGGAAAAAGAAAGGGAGAGAAGAAAAGAAATTAAAATCTTTGAAAAGGCCATGCAAGATTTATTTAATCCCTAATTTTGTTTTCAGACAGAGTAATCCTGCTGTTGTTGGAGTGGAGGTATTAAAGGGAACTTTGAAGGCTGGAATTCCTATGATGAATGGAATTGGAAAAAAAATAGCTGAGATTAAAAGCATCCAGGATGAGGGGAAGAATGTTGAGGAGGCTGGAAAAGGAAAGCAGGTTGCTGTTTCCTTTCCTGGGGTAATGGTGGGCAGACAGATAATAGAAGGGCAGGTTTTAATTTCTGACCTAAATGAAGAGGAATTCAGAAAATTAAAAGAGATGAAAAGCTTTTTAAACAGCGAGGAAATCGAGTTATTAAAGGAAATAGCTGAATCCAAAAGGAAGCAAAATCCTCTGTGGGGAGTTTAGATGGTTGAATTTAAGATTGTTGTTGGAAGCAAGGGAAGGAGCTACAGCAAGGCTTTAACAGATAATGAGAGTTCTAGTTTATTGAGTAAAAAAATAGGAGACAAGATAGAGGGAGGTTATCTTGGATTTCAAGGTTATGAATTAGAAGTAACAGGAGGAAGTGATAAATCAGGATTTCCTATGAGATATGACCTGGAGGGAAGCGGAAGAAAAGAAATCTTATTGACAGAAGGTCCATGTGTTAAGATAAATGTAAAGGGAATGAGGAAGAAGAAGACAGTTGTAGGAAATACAATCGGGCAGAATACAGCTCAGGTCAATTTAAAAGTTACTAAAGATGGAAAGGATAGTTTAGCCAAGTTATTTGGAAAAGAGGAAAAAACTGTTGAAGCTAAAGATGAACAGAAGATAAAAGAAGAAAAGAAGGATTAGTTCTATCTGAAATTTTTTTGAAAAGAAATTTTATCTGAAAGTTTTAGAAAATATTTTAATAAAAAGAAAGTATTATAAATTAAAATTTAAGAAAATTCTGGATGAAACACAGAGAGCAACTTCTTACCAGAATTTTGAAAATTATCCCAGAGGTTAAGGAAGGATTAATAAAATCAATATTCATAACTATTTTATATGAAGCTGTGCAGTTAATCCCGGTTATTCTGATTAAACTATTAGTTGATTCTGTTGTGGAGGAATCTTCTTCTCTTTCATTAATCACATGGATAATCCTGGGGATGTTTGTAGTTTATCTTTCTGAAAATTTAATGGATTATTTCGGAGATTTATGGACGCATAAGCAGATGCTCATATATGAAACCAATATTTTGAAAAAAGCAGAAAAAAAATTATTGGAACTGCATATGGGCTATCATGAAAAATATAATCCTGGAATGCATGTTTCAAGAATCAATAGGGGAGCTTCTAAATTAACAGAATTAGTGTGGTTTTTCTTCAATGAATTTTTGCCTACTATAGTTCAATTAGTATTAACTACATTTTTGTTATTAAATGAGCAGTGGATAATTGCAGCTATATTCTTAGTGTTCAGCTTATTGATCTTTATTATAATAAACAAGACTGCAAAGCAAGTGCAGCCATTAAGAAAGATATACCTGAAAAAACACGAGGAGGCATTTTCTGAGATGGGGCAGAGTTTGAGCAATATCTCAACAGTCAAGGATTATGCCCAGGAGAAGAAGGAATTCCATATCTACTCCTCATTGCTAAAGAAATATCTTACTTCTTCCATGGAGAGGATGAGATTTGAGATGAAAAGGGTTTTTGGAAGGGATGTTATAATTAATATAGGAAGGACTGTTACATTGGCAGTAGCTGGCTATATGGTTTTAGGGGGGATATTATCTGCAGGCAGCTTGATTTTAGTTTATACTTTATCAGAAAAAGCATTTTTGTCTGTATTTAGATTGGGGAAAATATACACCCATGTGGGAGATTCTATAGAATCAATACATAGGCTATCTGATTTATTGGATGAAGAGATTTTAATCAAGAACAAGGAAAATCCAAAAAGGATTAAACATTTACAGGGAAGGATTGAATTCAGGGATGTGAGTTTTAGATATAATGATAAATCCCTGTGGGTTTTGAGGGATGTGAGCTTTAATGTAGAGCCGAGAAAAGTAATTGCTTTGGTTGGAAGATCAGGTGGAGGAAAGAGTTCTGTTATTAAATTATTAATGAGGCAATATGATGTTACTAAAGGGAATGTTTTGGTAGATAATATTGATGTGAGGGATTATCATTCTGAGGATTTCAGAAAAAGGGTTGCAATTGTCTCCCAGAATGTTGAGATATTTAACAGGACAATAAGGGAGAATATTTCTTTCTCTAAACCTAATGCTTCCTTTAGTGAGATTGTGAAAGCTGCTAAATTGGCTCATGCCAATGATTTTATCAAGAGATTGCCGGATGGGTATAATACAAAAGTTGGGAAGGATGGGGTTAAATTATCTGGTGGGCAGAAACAGAGAGTATCAATTGCAAGGGCTTTGTTATCTGATCCTGATATATTAGTATTTGATGAGGCGACTTCTTCATTAGACTCTGAGTCTGAGAAGCTAATACAGGAGGCTATATTTTCAATTGCGGGAAAGAAGACTATGATTATTATAGCGCATAGGTTGAGCACTATAGAGCATGCTGATGAGATAGTTGTTTTAGGGAATGGGAAAATACTTGAGAGAGGAAATTATAAAGAGTTAATTAGAAGAAGAAGGATATTCTCAAAGATGGTTTCTCTGCAGAGGATGAGGGTTTAATTTATAAACTTTAGTACTTTCTTGTTCTTTATGGGTCTTTCTTATGCATATTCAGCTTTTGTAGCTATTGTTGCATTACATGGTAATGGATTAACTAGGGAGGAAGTAGAAGAGGTTAATAGAAAGATTTATAGAGCAAAGCTAGAGGAACATTGGTTCCTTATAGATCCTGAAAAGGATGGTGCTTTATCCTGCAGTAGATTTGTAGAATTTAGAAATGGAAGATACTTTTTGAAACCAGACAAAAAAATAGATAGAGCATATTTAGAAAGAAAATTAGAAGAAGCTAGGATTGGTTCACTGCCAGCCTGGAAAAGAGAGAGAATACGAAGGGAAAAAATGGAGAGAGAAGTTGCGAGGGGAAATAGAAATTTTGAATCTTATGATTTGGATGATGTTTTTTAATATATCCTTCTTGTCTCTTAAACTAAGCTTATTTCACCCTTCTTTTTTAATCATTAAAAATCCCATAATTTCTTTATAAATCTTTGCATGGTCAAAAATTTTTTTGGCCTCTAGAAGGCTTGTAATGACCAAATATTAAGGAATTGACGTGAGAAAAGTATTTAAAGAAAGGAGGTTATTTTTATAGTAAAAAGGGGTAATTTTAGCCTAATAATTCTGAGTTAGGCAATTTTAAGATGGAGCAAAAATCTAGTTACCAAGCTGAGAGCATTCAAGTTCTGAAAGGACTAGAAGCAGTAAAGAAAAGACCTTCAATGTATGTTGGAGATACTGGACAGAGAGGACTGCATCACTTAGTATATGAGGTCTTAGACAATTCCATAGATGAGGCTCTAGTAGGTTATTGCAATCTAATTAAAGTTGTCATACATAAGGATGGATCTATTACAGTAGAGGATAATGGAAGGGGGATTCCTGTGGACATCCATAAGGGAGAAAACAAAAGTGCTTTAGAGGTTGTAATGACTATACTGCATGCAGGAGGGAAGTTTGACAAGAAAAACTATCAGGTTTCTGGGGGATTGCATGGAGTGGGAATTTCTGTTGTTAATGCATTATCTAAATTACTAATAGTCCAAGTTAAGAGAGATGGAAAAATATACCAGCAGACATATTCTAAGGGATTAAAGACAAGCGAGGTAGAGATAATTGGACAAACAGAAGAAACCGGAACAATAGTAAAATTTTATCCAGATGAGGGAATATTTCAGGAGATAGAATTCAAGTATTCTATTTTATCTACAAGGCTAAAAGAATTAGCTTTTTTGAATAACAACATAAAAATTGAAATTTTAGATGAAAGAATTAATAAAAGCGAGACATTCAAATATGACGGGGGGATAAAAAATTTTGTTGAAAGCTTGAATCTTGGAAAGCAGGCTTTGCATCCTGTTATTTATTTTAATAATAATTCTAATGAAAAAATCCAGGTTGAAGTAGCAATGCAGTATAACAACAGCTATGTTGAGACTACCCATAGCTTTGTCAACATGATTCATACAACAGAAGGGGGAACTCATGAGGAGGGGTGGAGGACTGCATTGACAAGGGTTGTTAATGAATATATTAAAAAAAATAAATTAACAGACATTAAATTGACTGGAGAAGATACAAGAGAAGGATTGAGCGCTATTCTCTCTGTGAGAGTTCCAGAACCGCAGTTTGAGGGGCAGACTAAAACTAAATTAGGAAATTCTGATGTAAAAGGGATAGTAAGCTCTATTGTTTATGAGAAATTAGGAAATTTCTTTGAAGAAAATCCCAGCATAGCGAGATTAATTGTGCAGAAGATTGCAGATGCTGCGAAGTCAAGAGAAGCTGCAAGAAAGGCAAGAGAGTTAACAAGAAGAAAATCAGCATTAGAATCTGGAAACTTGCCTGGAAAGTTGGCTGATTGCCAAGAGAGAGACCCTTCTAAAGCAGAGATATTTATTGTGGAAGGAGATTCTGCAGCTGGGACCGCAATTGGAGGAAGGGATAGAAAGACACAAGCTATACTTCCTTTGTGGGGTAAAATGCTGAATGTTGAGAAAGCTAGAATTGATAAAATATTTGGAAATGATAAATTACAGCCTTTGATTTTATCTTTAGGATGTGGAATAGGAGAAGAGTTTAATATAGACAAACTGAGATATCACAAAATTGTTATAATGAGTGATGCTGACGTCGATGGTAAACATCTGTCAACATTACTATTAACTTTCTTTTACAGATATATGAAACCTTTGATTGTAAGAGGGTATGTATATGTTGCAATGCCTCCTTTATTTAAAATTAAGAAAGGAAAAGATGAAATTTATGTCTATGACGAGAAAGAAAGAGATAAAGTATTGGATCAGATAGGGAGAGATGCAATAACAATTCAGAGATATAAAGGACTTGGA
>CAZDKM010000002.1:23137-26192 GCA_964505985.1 Candidatus Woesearchaeota archaeon | reverse complement strand
TATTTATCTAGTGATAGTTGCACAAATGTAGGAACTGGCTATTATTCTGGTGCTTACAACCCCAATAGGTATGCCTGCCCTACTAGCTCTTTGTCTAGTGGTAGTGGGACTGGTGCCGATGATTTACCTGATTGTCTAGGGGATGCAGGTTATTATAATTGTCAAACTGGAACTTGTTCAGTTGCTGGAGCGGGTTATTATTCTCCTGTAAGCGATAATTCAAGATATCAATGCTCTGCTGGGTATTATGGAAGCACGACTACAAATTCCGCTTCAACATGCAACGGAGCTTGCACAGCTGGATATTATTGCACTGCTGGCTCTACATCAGCTACGCAGAATGCATGCGGCGCCGACAATTACTGCCCTTCAGCATCTGGAAGCGCTACAGCCTGTCCTTCCAACTCAGGAAGCGGGGGAAGGACTACGCAATCTGCTGCCACTGACTGCAACTGCAATGGGGGATATTATGATGCTGATGGCGGAGCACAAGATTGCTCAGTAGTTGGAGCAGGCTATTACTCTGCCTCGGATTCTGATTCAAGGGCTCAATGCTCGGCTGGATATTATGGAAGCACGACTACAAATTCCGCTTCAACGTGCAATGGCCAGTGCACTGCAGGATATTACTGCGGTGCAGGCTCTACCAGCGCAACGCAGAATGTGTGTGGAGCCGGAAAGTATTGCCCTACTGGAAGTTCAGGTGCAACTAATTGCAATGCTGGTTATTACTGCAGCAATACTACTAATGCCTATGCTGTAGGGAATGGGGTTTGTGGAGCAGGTAAATATTGTGCTGCTGGAGCAAGCTCAACAACCAATTGTAATGCAGGTTATTACTGCAGCAATACAACTAATGCCTATGCTGTAGGGAATGGGGTTTGTGGAGCAGGTAAATATTGTGCTGCTGGAGCAAGCTCAACAACCAATTGTAATGCAGGTTATTACTGCAGCAATACAACTAATGCCTATGCTGTAGGGAATGGACAATGCTATGGGGGTTATTATTGCAGTGCTGGTTCTACTTCAGCATCACAAACTGCTTGCGGCTCTGGAAGTTATTGTGCTCCTGGAGCAGGGAGTGCTACTTCTTGCACAGCAAATTCAGGAACTGCAAATACTACAGCAGGAGTAGCAACTGACTGTGATTGCAATACTGATTATTATGATTCAAATGGAGGGACTCAGGATTGTTCAGCTGTTGGCTCAGGCTATTACTCAACCTCATTATCTGATTCAAGGACTGCATGCTCCAACAAACCGTTAAATTCAGGTTATAACAGCTCAGGAGGAGGAGTTAACAACTGCGGGTTTTCATGCGCTGGAGATTTAGAATCTAAGTATGGATGCGCTACTGCAGGCAATAATACTAATATTCATTTCCTGAATAATGTTTCAAGCTACTCTAATTTAACTCTTAAGGTAGGATCTAAGATTTACCTTAATAACAGCAATTTAACAATAAGCCAGCTGACTATTGATGGTTCAGGTGACAAGATAATAATCAATTCAGGAAGCTATTTGATTATTAATAGAAGCAACTGAACCTTTTTCTTTGGAAAAGAAAAACCTTCACGAAAAAGAAAGATTTCCGAAAGAAAAACTTTTATCTAACCCCTTAAAACCCCAAAATTCAGCCTCCATAGCCCAAACTCTGTCAAATTCTTAGTAGTACCCATTACCTATCAAGTTACAAATATTACTAGTAATCCTCATGACTTTTCCCAGTAATATTCATTACCTAATCTCTCTTTTTGTTCAATATTTTTTTAAAATCTTGTTTTTTGAAAATAAATCAGGACATCACAAAGGAAAGCGTGGATGATAAGAATGTAAGGCATTATTATAAATATTATAAAAATTTAAAGCAGAAAGCAAAATATCTGCTGGTCTCAGTAAAGTATTTAAATGAACATGGTTATGTTATTACTAGTTTTTATACAGATGGGATAAAAAATGAAAGGTAGATTAAGAGTTCATTATGACCAAGAAGCGGATTTCTTAGAGGTTGGAATAGGCAAACCTATGAAGGGTTATTTTAAGGACTTAGGTGATGATATTTTTGAAAGAAGGAAGGAAGAAACAGATGAGATTATAGGATATGCAATTTTTAACTTTAAAAAAAGAACACAAAAACTAATGGATATTACTATTCCACTTCCAAGAAAATTGAAAATAGTTCCCGCTTAATTTATTACAGAAAAGGTTTTATTATTACAGCATATTTTTAAATAAAATTCTTCATATTTTAAACAAGGAAATTTTCAGCCATCAAATTATAATTTTAATTTAAGAAATTCAAAATCCTTTAAGATAGTCTTACAACAATATATTGATTAAAATGTCTAAAGATTTATATAATTCAAAAATAAATAAGAAAGGAATGGAATTTATAAACAACACAATAAAACTAGATAAGGAATTAAATGAATTAGATAAATTTGTGATAAAATTCATCAAAATATTAGAAAAACACTCAGATTATGTCATAATTAGTGGATATGTATCTATACTTTTGGGGAGATCGAGAGCAACAGAAGACATAGATATTTTCATAGAAGAATTAGATAAAGAAGTTTTTAATACATTATATAAAAAATTAAAAAAAGCTAATTTTTGGTGTTTAAACACAGAAGATGAAAAAGAAATATACAATTATCTAAAGAGTAACTTAGGAGTGAGATTTGCAAAAAACAAAGAAACAATTCCGAATATGGAAGTAAAATTCGCTTTAAAGAAGTCACAAAAAGAATCTTTCAAAGACAGAATTAGGGTGATGATCGGGGAAAAAGATTTAAAAATATCTTCTCTAGAAAGACAAATAGCCTTCAAAAAATATTGCCTGAAATCTGACAAGGACATAGAAGATGCAAGACATCTAGAGAAACTATTTAAAGATAAGCTGAGTTATGATAAAATAAGAAAGTATAAAAAATTAATAATACCATTACTGTTCACTCTGCTGTCTCTCTTGGATTAATATCATTTAATTTATTTCTGCCATTTTGAATTGTTGAAAAAAAGAAGTAGAGGGCATGTGCGAAGGAGACTGGAT
>CAZDKM010000002.1:0-23127 GCA_964505985.1 Candidatus Woesearchaeota archaeon | reverse complement strand
TATTGGGCAGACTTTGTTAAAAAAAATCCAGATAAGGTTTGGAGTAAACAACAAAATATTCTGATTAATTCACAAATAAAAAATGCAAGAAACTCTAAAATTTCTACAAAAGTTTATCTGGAGATTAAGCGAAAACCCTAAAATACAGCTCCCCCGGTCAAAACTCCGTCAAATTCTTAGTAACTTCCATGACCTAAAATACACGTTCTTTTACATAAATTCTTAAAAAATATGTTCAAAATAAGAGGCGTTGATGCAAGAAAAAATAATCTGCCCTAAGTGCAGTTCAAAATCAACTACCAAGAAAGGAACAAGAAAAAACAAGCAACAAATTATTCAGCAATATAAATGCAAGAACTGCAGCAATATTTTTACCAAACAACCACTAAAGCAAAAAACATATCCAATACAAATAATCCTAAAAACCCTTTCTTTGTATAATCTCTGCTATTCTCAAGCAGGAATACAAAAACTGCTAAAAACAAATCCAAGGCCTTCTCAAAAAACAATCTCCAACTGGATAAATGAATTCAAAACTATTACGACTTTCAACAGGCTTCTCAAAGAAGCAAAAGCGCAATTTTCACCGGAAAACATAATAGAGCAATATGAATTCCTACACAACAACCTTAACTATAAATATCAAATCCATAGCTTCAAATTAAATTATTTAGCAAGTAATAATGAAAGGTTGCAAAGATTAAAACAGTATCTAGAAAAAATTCCTACAAAAGAATTTCCACATCATATTTTCAAACCAAATTACGAGATAGAAAACAAATCAGAAAGAGCGTCACAGACAAATTTTAAAACATTAACCATTAATCCTTTAAGCAAACAAAACCTAGCGAATAAACTCTGCAAACTAGCCTTAAACTTAGCAAAAACAAACAAAGATCGCCATGAAGCAATACAAGACTTTTTCATAATAAACGACTCAACAACAATAGCAGCAGAAATCCCGATATATTTGACGCATGATGATCTGCTATATTTTAATTCAAGAGGTTTTAATCTCAATCCAAACAATTTCAAAACACCAATAACAGGCCATATAGACATTCTACAGATCAGAAATGGATTAATTCATGTTTTAGACTACAAGCCGAATGCAAACAAGGAAAATCCAATTCATCAGTTAGCAATTTACGCTTTAGCAAGTAAAACCAAACTGCCGTTAACTTTATTTAAGTGCGCCTGGTTTGATGAAAATAATTATTTTGAATTCTTTCCGCTACATGCAGTAAAAAACCGTTAGGTTTATAAATAAACTATACTTATATATATTTATATGTTTGGTTAATTAATAAAATGTTGCCTATCAATCTAAAACTTAAGAGAAGAACGTATAAAGAAATAGCTTATGCTCAGGATTTAATAGTAGAAACCTTATATAAATTTTTTCCAAAAGCCATAATACATGGGGGAACAGCGATATGGCGGTGTTATTCAGGAAATAGATTCTCAGAAGATATAGACGTTTATATTAAAAAAGACAAAGAAAAAATAAACAACTTATTTAACTCACTAGAAAAGAATGGATTTAAAATAGAAAAGAAAAGAATAAAAGAAAACTCACTCTATTCAACATTAAAATTTAATACCACAACTGTCAGATTTGAGGCTCTTTTTAAAAATGTAAAAAGTCTTTTCTTAAAAGAATATGAAAACTCAGAGGGTATACAAATAAACGTTTTTACATTAACACCCGAGGAATTAATCAAAGAAAAAGTGGCTGCTTATCAAAAAAGAAAGAAAATAAGAGATTTATATGATATATTTTTTTTATTAAGATATGTTAAAAACAACGAATTGATTAGGAAAGAGCTTGTGAGTTTTATAAGGAATTTTGCTGTTCCAACAGATGAAGAAGACTTGAAAACGATAGTACTCTCGGGGCCGATTCCAACTTCAAAAAACATGCTGGAGTATATTGAAAGATGGGTAAGATAAAATATATTCAGGATATAAGAAATTTTTTCAAAAAGAACATCGTAGTAGACATTAACTCATTAAAAAAGTTTATACAAGAACAAAAAGGGAATGAAGAGTATATCCATTTGGTAATTAACGGCCTAATAAAAAAAGGAGAGATTAAAAGGATAGTAAAGGGGTATTATTCAATTTATGATGATCCAATTTTATCAGTTTTCTGCTTCAAACCATCTTATGTAGGGTTACAATCCGCATTAAGCATTCATGATTTATGGGAACAGGAGACTGTTCCAATAATAATAACCATCAAAAAAATAAGACAGGGAACAAGGGAGATAAACGGAAACAATGTAATGTTACATAGGATTTCACCAAAATGTTTTTTTGGCATAGAATATATTAAAGAAGGAGATCTTTATATTCCAGTTTCCGATATTGAAAAAACCTTTATTGATATGATATATTTTAGACAAAAACTAGATAAGGATTTATTAAAAGAGTTCAAAAAAAGGATAAATCTAAAAAAAATGAAAAATTATATCAAAATATATCCCAAACGTATTTCTTTTAAAATAAATGCATTGTTAGAATAGATCTTACCAACAATGTTGGCATTAGCACGACAAGTCCAGCTTACATATTGGATGTTGAAGGATATATTAATGCAACCGGAAAAATTTATAGAGATGGATGAACAGATGCTCTACATGATCTAGCTCCAAGAGCAAAACAGCAAACAAAATCAGACATGAACCATTACAGGAATTCATGATGGTTGTTATAAAAAGCTTTAAAAATTCTTTTAATTAGAGTATATTATGAAAAAAGTACACACCAGAGCCAAAAGAAAGCTATATGCAGCTACTCATATTAAGCATGTAAAAAAAGCAAAAAGAACAAAGCCAAAAGCCTTCAAATCTGAGGAAAAAGCTGTTGAATGGGCTAAGAAGAACAATGTTAGAGACTTTAAATTGAAAAATCTTAGAGAAAAAGGCAAACCTAAAATAAAGATTGTTCTTAATTAGTTCTGGTAAGAGGTCAAAATGTCATATAAAGTTGAAGTTGATAAAGCTACTTGTATAGGATGCGGAGCTTGTGAAGCCACCTGCCCTGAAAATTTTGAAGTGAAAGAAGAAAAGGACGGGCAATTCAAGGGGGAGATCAAGGCTATAGCAAAGAACAAGATAGTTAAGGAGCTGGGAAACAATAAAGAAGCTGAGGAGGTTTGCCCTGTTGACTGCATAAAAGTAGAGGAAGCTTAATTACTTACTATATCTAAAATAAACTTCAAAAAATTTCCTGAAGGTTTCTTTATAATATTTAAGGGCGAATCTCATTAATAATAAAAAATTTCCCTTATCCACATCTTAGGGGAGGGCAATAACAGGGAGCTTTGAGGTTTCTGCCCTGTTGATTTCAGAGGGAGCCCCTTTCTATTTAAAGCTTACAGGAATGCACCAGCGCAATTAAAAGATAACTTTTTATACTAACTTTATTTTTTCTTTTTATGAATAGAAAGGAGAGAAGGGTATTGGAAAGACAGAAAATAAGCTCTTTTGATAGTGAAGTTAAAAAAGAAGAATATAAACCTAAAAAAAGCTATACAAAGAAAATTATTCTTGGTCTGGTTGTTGTGATTCTTATAGGTTCTGTATTTGTTTCTTATTCTAAAGGAAAAAAGCCAGGAGAACTTGATGGTTTTGTTGCCTGTTTAGCTGAAGAAGATGTTAAATTTTATGGCTCATTTCAATGCTCCTACTGCCAAGAGCAAAAGAGAGATTTTTGGAAATCCTCTAAAACACTAGATTCACTGGGTGTATATGTGGAATGCGGACCCCTGGGAAATTTTAATAGCTTATGCACCTCAAGGGGTGTGAAGTCTGTTCCTCACTGGGTTATAGGGGATGAAGTTCTTTTAGGGAAACAACCTATCCAGGTTTTGGCTCAAAAATCAGAATGCGCTTTGACAGATGAAACATCTTAAAATTTTCTTTTTTATTTTATTAATAATCCTTTTGGGTTTTTTAGTTAATATTTTTAATACTGGGTTTTATGAGGAAAAATTCAAAGAAAACGGGGCATATGAAAAATTTGGAGAAGAAGCTTATACTGCTAATGCTGAAGTTTTTAAATATCTCAGCTTGAGAGAGGATTTAGGAACAGATTTTTTTAATGAAAAAGAAAAAGAACATTTGAAAGATGTAAGGAGATTATTTATCTTTGGGTATATTTTATTATTAATTTCATTTTTTTCCTTATCTTTTATAAAGAAAACAGAATTAAATGAGATTCTTTTAAAATCAGGGACAATTGGATTTGGATTTGTTTTATTACTTATCTTTTTAAGCTATTTCGGGTTTAATGTGTTATTTACCGGATTTCATGAGGTATTTTTTAAAGGTGGAACATGGCTTTTTAGTCTAGAGGAGAATATAACAAACCTCTATACTTTTGACTTATTCCATGATTTATTTCTGAGAATTCTATTCACATCTATATCTCTGTTTTTCCTTTTAATTATCTTCTGTATGGTAAAGATTAAATACCAAAAATAATCAATATTATCATGGATTTTTACAATCTTTCAAAGGAGCAGATATTTGACAGATTCAAAACAACTGAAAAAGGGCTTAGGCAGGAAGAAGCTAATTTAAAACTGGGAGAATATGGGGATAATACGCTTAAGAGAGAAGATAGAATAAAAATTCTAAAATTAATTTTTTCACAAATAAATAATTTTGTTGTTTATATTCTAATAGCTGCTTTTTTAATGGCTCTTTTTTTAGGGGAGAATCTAGATTCTATTGTAATAGGGTCAATAATTGTCCTGAATACTGCTTTGGGGTTTTTCCAAGAATACAAGGCTGAGAAGTCTATTAAGGCATTGAAAAAATTTTCAGAGCCAAAAAGCTTTGTTATAAGGGATGATAAGGTTGTGGAACTGGATACTAAGCTTATCGTTCCTGGAGATGTTGTTATACTGGAGGCAGGGAGCTTTGTTCCTGCTGACTGCTATTTAATTGAGGCTTATGAAATTAAAACAGATGAATCTTTGCTGACTGGAGAGTCTACACCTGTTAGTAAAAGATTAGGAATTGTTTCTGGCAACCAGGAGATAGGAAACAGAGAAAATATGATTTTTTCCGGCACAACTATAGTCAATGGCAAAGGGAAGGGTGTTGTTGTAAACACAGGCATGAAGACTGAGGTAGGGAAAATAGCAAGGATGATTCAAGAGGATGAAGAATTAACCCCCCTACAGAAAAAATTAAACAAACTTGGGAAGAAACTAGGGATAATAGTTGTTATTATTGCATTTATTATTTTATTTTCTGGATTATTAAGAGGGCAGGAATTCAATTCTATGATTCTGGTTGCAATGAGCATTGCTGTAGCTGCTATACCTGAGGGATTGCCTGCGGTTGTTACGATAAGTCTTGCTTTTGGAGTCCAGAAGATGCTGAAGAAGAATGTTTTAGTGAGAAGATTAAGCTCTGTTGAGACATTGGGAAGCACTACTGTAATCTGCTCTGATAAAACAGGAACATTGACTCAGAATAAGATGACTGTGCTAGAAGTATTTGCTAATAGCAAAATATTCAAGGTAAAGGAGGGCATACATAAGGAATTACCAAACTTATTAGAAAATATTTATCTAAGCAATGACCTAGGGAGGTATAATGCAGAAAAACTTACGGATCCAACAGATTTGGCTTTGTCTAATTTTACCTCTGGGCTCTATATAAAAAGCAAAAAAATTGATGAAGAGCCATTCACATCTGAAAAGAAGTATTCAGCTATGTTCTGCGAGGTTAATAATAAAAGATTCTGGAATTTCAAGGGAGCAGTGGAGGTTATCTTGAAGAGATGCAGATATATGAATGTAAACGGGGAGATAAAGGTTATGGATGTAAATGACAAGAAAGAGGTTCTTGAAGTCAACAAAAAAATGGCATCAAGAGCATTGAGAGTTATTGCTTTTGCTTATTCAAGAGATGATAAAAAAACTGATTTAGTCTTTACAGGACTAACTGGGATGATAGACCCTCCAAGAAAAGATGTGAAAGATTCTATATTGAGATGCAAAAATGCGGGCATAAGGTCTATTATGATAACTGGGGATCATAAATTAACTGCACAGGCAATAGCAGAAAGCATTGGCTTAGGCACAAGAACTATAACTGGAGCAGAGCTGGAAGAAATGGATGATGAAACCTTGAATGACAGGATAAGGAATACTGATATCTTTGCTAGAGTAAATCCGAGTCACAAGGTGAGGATATTAAATGCGTTGAAGGCAAATGGGGAGATTGTGGCAATGACCGGGGATGGGATAAATGATGCTCCAGCATTAAAGAAGGCAGATATTGGCATTGCTGTAGGAGCAGGAACAGATGTTGCAAAAGATTCTAGTGATATGATATTATTGGATAATGACTTTTCAAGCATTGCAAAGGCTGTGGAGGAGGGGAGGGGTATTTATGACAATATAAAGAAATTTGTAAATTACTTATTGAGCAGCAACTTCGGAGAGGTGTTGGTATTATTTTTAGCCATGATAATTGCATTCAATGTTGATAACAAGATTGTAATCCCATTAACTGCTGTCCAGATTTTATGGATAAACTTAATCACAGATGGCCTGCCTGCTTTGGCTTTGGGGGTCGATAATGCTGCTGAGAATATAATGAAAAGGAAACCAAGAGATCCTGATGAAAGGATTGTGGATGAGAGCATGTGGATGAGCATTGCTATGATAGGGGTGTTAATGAGTGCAGGAGGGTTGATACTCTTTAAATTGAGCCTTCCTGATGTTGCAAAAGCACAGACTATTGTGTTTACCTCTCTTGTTATTTTTGAATTAGGAAGGGTATATATGATAAGAAATCAATATCATCTAGACTTATTCAGCAATAAATGGCTTATAGGGGCTGTTTTAACAAGCTTTATACTTCAGCTAGCAGTTATTTATACCCCTTTGAAGACTTATTTCGATGCGGTACCTCTTGGGCTGTATGAGTGGGTATTTATGTTAATTGCATTAATAACATTGTTAATACTTGGGAAAATTGGGATGAGCATAATAAAAGACATTACACAGGAATTTGACTAAGGAAAATTATTTAAACTAAAGTTCTATGTTCCTTACATGCCAAAACTAAAAATTATTGCCTATCTAAAACCATATTGCGGATGGAGCAATGGAGTCAGGGCTATATTGGAAAAGCATAATCTGGAATATGAAGACAGAGATGTAATAAACAACCAGCAAAATTACCAAGAAATGGTTGAGAAAAGTGGGCAATCATTTTCTCCTTGTGTAGAGATAAATGGAAAAATGCTAGCAGATGTCAGCGGGGATGAAGTTGAAGAATATCTAATTGAGAATAAATTAGTTGAAAGAGTTGATAAAAAATTAAATGTAAAAACAGGAAGCGGCTGCGATCATGAAATGCACCAGGATACTATTGATGCAACTGAAATGAAATTTAGATAATTGTTTGTGATTTATTCTAGAATATCAAATGTGGTATTTTAGATAAAAAGCAATAACTAAAAGAAAGGTTTTTAAAGATAAGCCATATCCAGAATATTAGGGGGGTATGTGATAATGGAGGAAAATCAAAAGAGTGATAATGAGTCCTTTACTGTCAGCAAGCTTACAGTTTGGAAGGCTTTAACAGGAATTTTTGGGGTTTTGTTTGTTATATCTTTGTTTACAGGTGGCCTTGGAATTGGAAATGGTGATGCTACCGGGGCAGTTGTTGCTCCAACAGCGCAGATACCAAGCGCACCTTCAGGGCCTATAGATGTCAAGTATGATGATGCTCCTATAAGAGGAGATAAGGATGCAAAGGTTACAATTGTGGAGTTTAGTGATTTTCAGTGCCCTTTCTGTGAAAGGTTTTATACTGATACACTACCACAGATAGAAGAAAATTATATAAAAACTGGAAAAGTTAAATTAGCTTATAGGCATTTACCTTTAAGTTTTCATCCACAAGCACAAAAAGCAGCAGAGGCTTCGGAATGCTCTAATGAGCAAGGAAAGTTCTGGGAATATCATGACAAGATATTTGAGAACCAGGCTTTGTTGAGTGATACAATATTCAGCGCCTGGGCAGAAGAGCTTGGATTAGATGCTGAGAAGTTCAATAAATGCCTAGAAGATGGAAAGTATAGGAGTAAAGTGCAAAAAGACTTGAATGATGCTGATACTTATGGGGCTACAGGAACACCAACCTTCTTCATTAATGGAAAAGCATTGGTTGGGGCTCAACCTTTCAGCACATTTCAGCAGGCAATAGAGGCAGAATTATAATTCTGCTTCTTTTTTTACTTTTTGGAGATTAAAATGAAAATTGAAATTTTTACAACATCCACCTGTCATTATTGTAGGGAATGCAAGAAATACTTGAAGGGAAGAAAGATAAAGTATATAGAGCATGATGTGACTAGGGATAGCAATGCAGCTGCAGAGATGATAGAAAAAACAGGACAGCAAGGGGTTCCGGTTATTTTAGTGAATAATGACTGGAAGAATGCAATTATTGGCTTTGATGAAGAGGCTATAGAAAGAGCTATAAATAAGAATTCTTAATTTTAATGCATGGCAAAAAAAGGGATTGATAAATTTCATGTAATCTTTTTTATCAAGGCCTTAATAATCGGATTTTTAATCTACCAGCAATTTTTTATTCTTTCTTTAAAAGATGAGGTAAATGCTAATTTTGAAGAGGTAAATGACAGATTGGTTACTATTGATACCAGGGTTAATGAAGTCAATAAAGAGAGACTAGAATCAGATGAAAAGATACTTAATATTGTTGCGGACCTAGGTGAAACAAGCGCTAGCCAGATAGAAGAGCTAAATATGCAGTTAAAAGACATTAAGATAAAATCAAAAGATTTCTCTGCTATTATAGATGACATTCTTCCTTCTGTTGCGGGAATTGTGGCTGGCAAGTCTTTAGGATCTGGCACCATAATCACCCAGAATGGATTTATAATTACTAATTACCATGTTATTAGCTCCGAAAGCAGAAATATACAGGTGTTTACTTCTGATAATGAGGTTTATAATGCACAACTGATAGGATATAACACTCCTATGGACGTTGCTGTTTTAAAAATAGAGGGGGATTTCCGTTATTTGGAATTTACTGACTCTAGAAATGTTAATGTTGGAGAAAAAGTTATAGCTGTAGGGAACCCATATGGTTTAAGCTTTTCAGTTACTGAAGGAATAATAAGCGCTGTCAACAGGGAAGGGCCTAATGGGCTTAATGTTTATGCCCAGATTGATGTCCCTATAAACCCAGGCAATTCAGGCGGGCCTTTAATTAACTTAAACCAGGAAATTGTGGGCATTAATAATTTTAAGATAGGGGAAGCTGAGGGGTTGGGGTTTGCACTGCAAGCAGATGCTGCTAAGCAAGTTGCATTTGCTATTATTGATGAGTATAATACACCCTAGGGATAGGGAGAATCAGATTCCAAGAATTGACCTTACTTCATTAGGTATCTCCCATGGCGGGTTGAACACTATTTCTGTGTTGACTTCTACGCCTTTACCCAGAGAGCCAACTCTTCTTTTTACATCTTCAACTATCTGCGGTCCATAGGGGCACATAGGAGAGGTTAATGTCATTCTTATATTGACTTTTTTATCTTCTACAGAAATATTATAGATTAAACCTAATGTATATATATCTAATCCTAATTCAGGATCTACAACTTTCTTTAATTCTTTTATAACTTGCTCTTTTTCCACCATTTTTAAAAAATAGCGGAGGCTGGATTTGAACCAGCGACCCTCCCAGGTAAAACCTTTTGGGTGCCTCAGCTAGTTATGAGCCTTCCGCAGTATATCTTATACTCCAACGGACACTCCTAGCTGTCCTACTCCGCTGATAAGAAAGTCAGAAAACACATTTTTAAAGCTTTGCAAAAAATATATATACCAAGAAGTATATTTTTAGACTATGGCTTATGGATTGATACTGGCTTTTGTTTTAACTATTGGACATTTTTTAAGCGAATATGTGTGCGGTGCTTTTAAACACTACAGAAGAAGACTTCTTAATTTTGTTGCAGGAATATCCCTGACTTATCTCACATTGTCTTTGTTGCCTGAGGTTTACAGGGGGGCTGAAAATTTGGATAGTATGTCTTTTGTTTTTTTATTGATTGGGTTCATGGTCTTTTATGTATTAGAGCACCATGCATATTCTCATACTAAAACCAGGATTATAGCAAGAGAGATTGGAGTTTTTCATTCTGGAGCTTTCTTTGCATATCATTTGGTTATTGGGATGGTGTTGGTTAGCATAATTAATGAGAGGATAATACCTGGAATCTTGTTTTTTATACCTGTTTTTTTACATACTGTTATTAGCGAGGTTTCTCTTAATGAGATTCATACTAAACTTAAGGAATCTTTTATTGCTAAGTTGTTCTTGTCCTCCAGCAGCCTTTTAGGTGGGATTATTGCATTCTTTGTGCCTTTTACTGCGGGTTTGACACAAACCCTCTTTGGTTTTGTGGCTGGATCATTTTTGTATATTGTTATTAGGGATTCTATTCCTAGAGAAGACTCATCAGGGCTGGCTTATTTTATCTGGGGGGTTATTTTATATACTTTTTTAACCTTTTTGTTATTTGTAATAGTATGAAGATTTGGATAATATTGGGGGTTATATTTTTAGCACTGCCTTTTACTAGTGCGGCTACTGTAAAAGATGTAACTTTGGATGTGGGGGGTAGTTTTTTATTAGATGGTAAAAATATCACTCTTGTAAACTCTGGAGATAAAAGCACTCTTTTATGCATAAATCAGGAGAAGGTTATAGTTTCAAAAGACAAAAGAGTACAAAACATTTTTGTGGATTATAGGAGTTCTGATGAGCAAAAAGCCAGGTTTAAACTGGAATATGATTGCGGTGAAGATTGCGATTGCGATGAGGATGAGTGCAATAATAATTTATGTATAGAAAGCATTATAACCAAGGTTAAAGGAAATAATACTCCTGAAGAGGAGCTAGAATGCACTGAAAACTCTGATTGTGATGATAGTGATCTATGCACCTCTGATTTTTGCACTGGAAACAAGTGCATTTACCAAAAAATTAATGGATGCGGAGCTCCTATATCTGGGCAATCTCAAGATGAAGAAGCCCAGGATGATTGGTTTATAAAATCCTTGGCATATCTATTATTGGCTCTTGTGATACTGTTAGCGGTTATATCAATCATAAAAATAATTATTTTGAAGAGGAAATAGCTATTTTTTTGTGAATAACCATACTATTATTAAACCAACCAGGACTATTGCTCCAGCGATTATTAATCCTGTTTTTTTATTTGGAGGAGATGTTTCTACCACTACACCTCCTGTTATTCCTGAATCAGAATCTACAGAAGTTTCATCTTTTAACACTGGATCTCCTTTCTCATCCAACACCCTTAATATTAATCTTGCTTTGTTCTGGCTTATAGATTCGAGCACAATCACCATGTCATCAACTCTGTCTTTGTAGAAGTCAAGCAATAACTTTTGGTCATAGCCAAGTGAGATGTAAGAGGGGGTGGGGGAGTCTTCTACAAACAAGGTTATCTCAATGGAATTTTTCTCTTCTCTAACATTTTTTAGGACAAGATTATGTGTTTTTTCGTCTATTGTAAACCTTAATAAATCCCCTTCATTAATCTCTTTGACAATTACAGGATCTTTTGCGAAATCTAGATTGTACAATTCTCCAGCTGAAACTAAGGAGGCCATTAATATAAAAAATACTACAATTAAACCTTTTTTCATAATTATGCTGTATGAAGAAAAAATATAAATCTTTCTGTATCTTATAGCGAGTTTAGTTTATTCCTTATGCTTTCAAGCTCTCTTTCTAATCTCATAACCCCAATTGGTATCTTCTCTTCCTGCTTCTTTTCTTTCTTTTGCATCTGTTTAGGCTCTTCTTTATGCTCTCTTGGTTGGCCAGGAGCGAGAGGATCGGCAATAGATAATCCGCTTTTGTTGCCTGTGCTTGGCAGTGAACTTTTTAACCCCTTACAACCTTTTTTTAGACTTGAAATAATCTTTTCTGCCTCTAACCTTTGTTTTTCTTTTATCTCTCTGACACTTTTAGAGATTTCATAATCTTTTAATGTACTTATACATTCAATAGCACTTGCCAGAATAGTTTTTCTTAAATCTTTAGGGGTTTTTAATTCTACAAAGACAGGCTCTTCATCTCTTTCACTTCTAGACTTTTTTTCTTTCATATCTATTCCCTAAAAAGCGCGCTATCTATGTTTAGCAGGTTCCTTTTAATAGCTTCTATATCCCTTCTCCATTTTTCCAATTCAGCCTCTTCTTGCCTTTTTGCCCTCTCCATATTGGCTAAAGCTGCTTCTGCTGCGTTTATCTTCGATTTTATCTCTTCAATGTGGTGCAATGCTTCTTTGTATCTTTCCACTTTTATAAACAGGCTTTTTCTGGCTGGATTTGGCATTGTTTCTCTATTATAATTTTCCCTGTTTTGAGAAGGCTGAGAAAGAGATTGTTTTATTGAGCCCATTTCCCTGGATAAGGAACTTCTGAGCTTTATATCATTGTTTCCATGCTTTTCTAGGTTTGGTTCAGGAAACTGCAACCTTTCTAGATTCGGCACTCTCGGAGCGCTAAAATTAAACATATCTGGTTTTGGAATTTCTGTTTTAGGTCTTTTGCTAGAGAATAACCCCATTTTTTCAAACACCCCTTTTTTTATTACATTTTAATGGATAAGGTATTTATTAAAACTTTTCTATCCATTTAACAATAGTGAACATTACAATATAAAAAACTTTTTAAACCTCTCTTAAGTAATACATGATGGCTATGAGAGACTTTAATGCTATAATGGAGGAATTTCTTAAAGGTTTTTTGAGAGAAGATGCAGTAAAGGTATACAGGGGATTGCTGAATAGAAGAAATGTCAGTGAGTTTGATATTGCAGAGGAATTAGGGTTAAACATAAATGCTGTCAGGAATATTCTTTATTCATTGCATGAGCACAATCTTGTTTATTCTATAAGAAAAAAAGACAAGGAGAAGGGGTGGTATATTTATTATTGGACACTTAATATGAGATATGCAAAAGATGTTTTGCTGAAAAAGAAAGGGGAGCTTCTCAGGAGTCTAAATAAACAGCTTTTAGATGAGGAAAATAAGACTTTCTATAAGTGCCCTGATAATCATGTTAGATTATCATTAGAAGAAGCTATGGACTGTGGGTTTAAATGTGTGGATTGCGAGAAGGTTTTAATTGAAGAGAGCAAGAAATCCCTTCCTAATACTAAGAAAATCATGGAGCAAATAGAAGGGGATATTAAGATTCTAAATGATTATGAGGTTAAAGAGATAGAAGAAACAAAAGAAAAAGAGAAAAAGACTAGAATAAAAAAAGCAGTAAAGAAGAAATCGGCCAAGAAAGGAAAGAAAGCAGTTAAATTAAGAAAGAGAGGAAAACATGTTTCTAAAAAGAAAGATTCAATGAAGAGACCAAAAAAAAGAGTAAAAATTACTCCTAAGAGGAAATTATCAAAAAAGAAGGAAGATACTTCCCCAAAAAAAGGAATTCTAGGCAAAATAAGAAAAAAAGTCAGAAGATTAAGCTTTTAGGTCTGTTAACCCTATAATGAGTATCACCAAACCCACAATGACGACTAATAGTATTATAGATCCTTGGATAAGGTCTAAAGTTGCTTGCCCCCAACCACTATATGTAACAGCGACCCATAGTGCAGCAATTACAAGAATAACCCCAGCTAATAATTTAAACAGTCCTTTAGTAATGCTCATTCGCATACCCCCTTAATTTTCTTAATTTTATAGTGATTAACTGTATTTAAAAGGTTTATTGTAGCGCCCTGTAGACACTGCAGTATATATATTCGAGTGATAATGAATAAAGTTTTTATATAAATTGAGTTTTATATAAAGAATGCACTACCAATCTTTAAATTTTATGAGGTATATCAGCAAGGATTCTCTGTCTGAGCTTTACTTTGCAACTGCTCTAAAATCATTTGCTCTTTCTATGGTAGGAATATTCATTCCAGTCTATTTGTACAATGAGCTTAATTTTGGTCTGAACCAGATAATTTATTTTTTTCTTATCTGGTCTGTGTTGTTTGCTGTCTTAACCCCTTTGACAGCCAAGATTGCAGTTAAATTTGGATTAAAGCATATGATTGTTGCGAGCATTCCTTTTGAGATTCTTTTTGTTGCGTTATTACTTCTTATGAAGACTTACAATATTCACTATGCCTATGCTTCAATTGTTTATACTCTCTCAGGCACTTTTTTTTGGACTGGGTTTAACATAGAATTTGCCAAGATCACTAAAAAGAAGAATAGAGGGAGTGAGCTGGGTTTTTTGTATTTCCTGCTTACCCTGACTGGGATAGTGGGGCCTTTTTTCGGTGGGATTATATTAACATTTCTGGGCTTTAAGGTTCTGTTCTACGTCTTTACAGTTCTTTTAATTGTGGGGGCTGTGCCTTTGTTAATGACACGAGACCATCATGAGGAGATGAATTTTTCACTTAGACATATCTTCAAAAAAAAATATTCAAGAGATATGCTGACCTTTTATGGGTTGGGAAGCAGGTTTATTTCAGCGTCGATTTTTTGGCCTATTTTTATATTTATAATTCTTGGAGGTTACCTGGATTTAGGTATATTGGCGACTGGAGCTGGTTTAATAACAGCTTTATTTTCCTTCTATGTGGGCAAGCTTTCTGACAGGATAGACAAGAAAATAATGCTTGATTGGGGGGCAATTGTACATTCTATAACATGGGCTGTTAGGTGGTTTGCTTCTACATTCTTTCAACTGTTTGTGGTAGAGCTTATTTCAGGATTGTCTTTTATTTTTGCGAGCATTCCTTTTAGCTCTATGTTCTATAACAAGATGGGGAAGAGGAATAAAGTTGAGTATGTGGTTTTTAGGGAGATAGGATTTACAATTGGGAAGGTAATTACTTTATTAATAGTATTATGGACAGGCAGTATTGTTGTTAGCTTTTTAGTTGCAGGAGTGGCTAGTTTGGGATACATGCTTTATTCGGAAAAATAAGAGAAAGGCTTTTAAAAGCTATATTTCGATAGAGATAATATGAATTTGTACAGCCAGGTTAGAGGATTATGGAAAAAGCCAAAGAGTTCTATGGGTGAGTTAGTGCAAAAAAGATTAGTAGAATGGAGGATGGGAGAGACAGTAGTTAGGATAGAAAGGCCCACTAGAATAGACAGGGCAAGGAATCTTGGCTACAAAGCTAAACAGGGTTATGTAGTTGTTAGAGTGAGAGTAAAGAGGGGGAAGAGACAAAGGCCATTAATAAAGAAGGGAAGGAGAAGCAAGCATAAAAGAAGGAAGAAGATAGTAGGAAAAAGTTATCAGTGGATAGCAGAGGAAAGGGCAAATAAGAAATATCCTAATTGTGAGGTGCTTAATTCTTATAAGATAGGGGAGGATGGGAAGCATAAATTTTACGAGGTTATACTAACAGATAGAGAATTAGTGGGCAAGTATAATGGAATGGAATGGCTGAAGGGTAATACTAACAGGGTTTACAGGGGCTTGACTTCTGCAGCCAGGAAAAGCAGAGGATTGGGCGGCAAAGGTAAGGGGCATGAAAAAGTAAGGCCTAGTTTGAGAGCACATAGGAGAAGAGGGAAGAATTAACCTGCTGGATCTTGTGTATCTTTCTTTTTCAATTTTCTGATAATGTAGTAAAGATTTAAAAGCTGCCTGCAATTATTATAAAAATGATTAAAATTAATGAGATCAGGGAGATGATTGAGAAGAGTCAAAACCCCATGATTTTTTTTGATGATGATCCAGATGGGTTGTGCAGCTTTTTGCTCTTAGAGAAAAAATATAAAAAATTCAAAGGAATTGTTTTGAAAAATTCCCCTGTTCTTGATGAATCATATATTGTGAAGGTTAGACAGCATTGTCCTGATTTAATCCTTGTTTTAGACAAGCCTATTATATCAGAGGGGTTTGTAGAGAAAGTGCATGTTCCTTTAATATGGATAGACCATCATTCTCCTGAAAATTTTAGAGGCGGAGTTAATTATTTCAATCCCAGAGTTAAGGATGACAAGGATAACAGGCCTGTTACCTACTGGTGCTATAAGATTACAAATGACAATTTATGGATTGCTATGGTGGGAATTTTGGGGGACTGGCATTTATCTTTGTACAATGCATTTAAAAAGAAATTTAAGGATATAGTCCCTTCGAGAAAAATAAATGATCCGCCAGGGGTTCTATTTAATACAGAGCTGGGCAAGCTTGTTAAAATCTTTTCATTTATTTTAAAGGGAAGAACAGCAGAGGCTTATAATTATATAAACCTAATATTAAAAGTAAATGATCCAAAGGAAATTCTGGGAAAAAAAACTGAGGCCGGAAGAAAGATATATGAGAGGTATGAGGAGATAAACAAGATATATGAAATCTTTCTAAGCAAAGCTATTAGGGAAAATAAAGACAGGAATTTTATAGTATTTACTTATTATCATAACAAGTACAGCTTTACAAGTGATATGTCAAATGAGCTTCTTTACAGATACCCGGAAAAAGTCATTCTTATAGCGAGAGAACAGGGTGATGAATTTAAGGGAAGCTTAAGAGCTGCTAATTTAATTTTGCCTCCTATATTAATGAAGTCATTAAAAGGGTTAGAGGGACAGGGAGGAGGGCATGAACATGCTTGTGGGTTTAATGTGAAAAAGCGAGATTTTATTAAGTTCAAGAATAGAATAGAGAAACAGATAAAATGAGTGGTGCTACAATTTTTATATTATTTATAGTAATGATTTCTGCAGTGAGTGCCCAGGAATTGAATGATTATCAAAGTTTAAAGGTTAATGTTAAGGTTCAGGGAGAGGTGGATGTAATAAAACAGGCGGGAAGTTATCAACTTGAGTATGTTTCAAGTGAGCTAAGTTTTTTTCCGAGGAATGATGATTTCCAGACTATAATAAAAAGTGAGGCTTTTTCTTTTCCTGATGCAAAGATAACTAAGGGAGAGAATTTACAGTATAGGTGGGAGGAATTCAGTTCTGAACTATCTTTTGGAGTTGAATCTGAGGTCAATGCCCAGAATAATTTTAACAGAGTTAACAGGAAGATAAAGTTTCCAATTGAAGGGGATTTTTCTGAATTTCAGGAATATCTAGAGCCTACTGAGCTGGTTAATTCTGATGATCCCAGGATTATAGCCCAGGCAAAGAAACTTGCAGAAGGAGAGGATGATTTATATGTTGTAACTTATAAG
Organism: Candidatus Woesearchaeota archaeon; assembly: GCA_964505985.1. GTDB lineage: Archaea > Nanobdellota > Nanobdellia > SCGC-AAA011-G17 > GW2011-AR20 > JAGVZJ01. Next base: position 5,859 of record CAZDKM010000002.1, on the reverse strand, counting down.
ATAGCTCAGTGGACAAAAGATAACATAAATTACAGCCTTGAAACATTGACTGCAGAAGCTGCACAGAATTCCATATGGGTTTATGAAAACAGGAAAGGCGTTTGCGATGAGCTGACAACTCTCTTTATTGCTATGTTGAGATCTTTAGGAATACCTGCAAGATTTGCGCTTGGCTCTAGCTATACTAATGTTATAGGAGGTTTTGGAAATCATGCCTGGGCTGAGGTCTATTTCCCTGAGTTTGGGTGGGTTGCATTTGACCCTACTTATGGGCAATTAGGGTATGTTGATTCTACACATATAAAGATGAAAGAAAGCACTGATGTAAAGGAGCCAAGCATTAACTATTTATGGAGGTCAAGGAATATAGATATAAAACCTGAAAAAATAGATATAGAGGTTAGTGTTTTAGAAAAAGGGGATTTATTGAAATATAATACAGATATGAGCTTGGAATTACTGAAAAATAATGTTGGACCTGGAAGCTATGCCCCTTTAAAGGTAAATATAGAAAATAATGAGGATTATTATCTTCCTGTTTCTTTATACTTAACAAAGGGGCCTTCTGTGGTGGAGGATAATTCTATAGACTTATTGCTAAAACCACGTGAAAAATCTAGTGCATTTTTCCATATTAATATCCCTGAAGAACTAGATGAAAACCTAGTGTATGAATCAGAGTTGGAGGTTCAGGGACCTGGAGGGGCAAGGAAATCTGTTAAATTGGAATATGGCGGAAATTATGCTACTTACACAAGGGAAGAGGCTGCATCAAGGATTGAGCAATCTGAAAAGGAGGATAATGATGAAAACAATATTGCACTATCCTGCAGTCCGGACAAGGAGGTGTTTTATATTTATGAGAACAGTGGAACTATATCTTGCAATTTAATAAACAATGAAGACAGGACTTTTAAGGATTTGGTTATCTGTTTTGAAGAAGACTGCAAAAACATCAGCTTATCAGGGAATGAAGAGAAAAAAATCAGTTTTCAATTTAACTTAAAAGAAAAAGAGAGGGAGTCTTTTGTAACTCTAGAAAATCATGAAGTTTCCAGATACAGCTATTTTGACCTCAATATTATAACAAGTGCAGATGTGAAAATCACTGATTTAGAATATCCAAAGGCTGTAGATTATAGAGAGAATGGAGAGGTTAAGTTTACACTGGTTCCTAACAGCAAGGTTAATTTTGTAGAGGTTAAAGTGGGAGATAAAAAAGTTTTTTCCAAGGATGAATTAAAATTCAGAAATGATTTCGTGGTTCCTTTTGATGGAGATTTCTTTTTCTTTAGGGATCCTTATATTGAGGTTGAATATAAGGACTTGAATGATAAAGAGCATATTGTCAGGGAGGCTATAAACATAGACATTATAAATGCCCCATGGTATGCAAAGATAATGAGGATATTCAGCTTTTAATAACTTTTAGCGACATACACAATGTGGTTGGCTTTCTTCTTACATATTATACATTTTTGATTGGACTTGACTTTATCTTCTTTTGGATAGAGGGTTCCGCATACATTTCCCCCTTCAGTTTCAGCCTTTAACATATCTGCGCACTTTTCCCCTTCTTCCTCTACTGAGCAGAACGGCACTTTTATGAAACCTTTATACTTCTCTAGCATAGATTTCAAATCTTTAATTGACTCTGTATTTCTTGTGTTATTTTTAAAATATTGGTCTGCCCTGTTCTTTATGTCTTTGTCTAATTTTGAAGATGATTCTCTTATTGAGCTTTCAATATCCCTGCTTTTTATCTTTCTTTTCTTTGACTCTGTTCTTATTGAAAATTTCAATGAATTCTCTTTTATTTCATTCGGCCCTATCTCAATTCTTAATGGCACTCCTAAAAGCTCCCAATGATGGTATTTTGACCCTGGACTTTCTTCTTTGTCATCCAATTTGACTCTGTAGCCTAATTTTTTAATTTTTAGCTCTAACTCTCTTGCTTTTTTGATGGTGCTATTATTATCCTTATCTACAAAGTTTATTGGGATTATTACAACCTGCACAGGGGCCATATCAAAAGGCAGGACCAATCCTTTTTCATCTCCATGGATTCCAATTAATGCAGCCATTATCCTCCATATTCCCGGGCCAAAACAAGTTTGCCATACATAATCTTCTTTTCCGTTGCTTCCAACTACTTTTATGTTATATGCTTCTGCAAAGTTTGTTCCGAGATCATGGGTTGAGGCTAGTTGATTTCTTCTCCCATCTGGCATTAATGTATCTGGGGTATAGCTATTATCTGCTCCTTTAAATTTATCCCAAGCAGGGCGCTTGAAATAGTAAAATGGTATTTTTATTTTATCATAGATAACATTCTTGCATGTCTTTAAATCATCCTCTATCTGTTTTTTAGCCTCTTCATGAGTATTGAATGCATCATGGGTTTCAAAAAACATAAACTCTCTTCCTCTCAGAAAAGGACGAGTAGTCATTTCATTTCTGAAAACAGTTATTCTACTTTGGTAACCCCTAAATGGAAGATCCTTATGACTTCTGAACCATAATGAGTATAGTGGATATATCTGGGCTTCTCCTGTGGGCCTTAATGCAAATCTCTCTTCGATTTTCTTATTTCCTGCTTCTGAAACCCAAAATACTTCCGGAGTAAAACCAGCGTGTTCTTTTTCTTTTTTTAGATCTCTTTCTTTCACAGCAATAGGAAACAAGAATGGAAGATGGTCTTGCTCTTCAACTTCTTTTTCTAAGTACTCATAAATCTTTCTTAGTATCAAAAAACCCCATGGCTTATGAACAATAAATCCCTGGATTCCAAACCTTATATCTGCTAAATCAGCTTTCTGGACAACTTCGGAGTACCATTCTGAGAAGTTCTTTTCTTTTTTGTAGGTTATTCCTTCTTTTGACTTTTTTGTCATGTCTTATATTATTTATGTATTTATTTAAAGGTTTTTATGATGGTCTTGTGAGGATTTGAACCCCAGTCTACTGGTAACCTCAAGATTAATTTCCGAAGCCAGTTATTCTGTCCAGACTAAACTACAGACCCGAAAAGGAAGAAGATTATAAATTTATAAGAGTTTTTAAATCATAACCTTGGTGGATTTTCAAGAATTAACTTCAATAGTTTAATGCAATTTCTAATATCCTTCATACTTGCTATCCCTGCAGTTGTGTGAATGTTCCTTATTGCAACTCCTAATATTGTTGATGGGACTCCACCGCCATGAAGCATCATATTAGTGGCATCTGTGGTTCCAAAGTCGGCAATTTCTAGATTCAGAGGGATTCTATGTTTTTTAGCGAGTTTTTTAATATGATTATCCAGGACCGGGCTTGCAATTATTTCAGAGTCTTTTACTGTTAGGAAAGGACCTGTGCCTATAACGCTGCGGATATTTCCTTTGAGATCAGAGTCTAGAGCTATGGTCACATCAACTGCAATTCCCCAATTAGGGTTTATTTCGTAAACAGATGTTTTTGCTCCATAAAGCCCTATTTCTTCTTGCACGCTAAAAACAAAATAGACATCAAGATTTGTTTTCTTTAATTTTTTAGCAAGCTCAACCAACATGTAACATCCAATTCTGTCATCAAGAGCCTTGCCAGTTATTATATCTTTATTCCCTAAACTGTTAAAGTGCTGGGTTGGTATCACGTAAGTTCCTATTCCAACTCCTTTCTTTTTTAACTCCTCTTTTGTTAAACCGGTATCAACGTAAAAATAATCCATCTTTGGGATCTCTTTTATTTCAGTTCCTTCATGCAATTCACCATAGGAAATAATCCCTGTGCACAGTGGAGCACCGTTGGACTTCAAAACTTTTGCAACTTGCCCTATGAGAGTTACTGGCTCAATTCCTCCGACAGGGGAGATTCTTATGTAACCATTATCATCTATTTTTTTGACCATCAATGCTACTTCATCCATATGAGCAGCAAGCATTACTCTATGTCCTTTCCCTTTTTTTCTCGCTATCAAATTTCCCAGCTTATTCACTCTACATTCATCTACATATGGTTTTATCCCTTCTTGTATAATCCTCCTCACTGCAGCTTCATTTCCGCTGGGAGCAAAAGCATTAACAAGCCTTTTTAATAATTCTATTTTCAACACCTCTTTATTCTATAGATCTTCCTCTTCCACCTTTCTTATAAACTCTGTATCTTCTCTTAGCTCTTTTATCGTTTTTTGATTTTCTCCTTTCATAAGATGGGTCATCTGACATGTTTATTTGAATGGATTTTCTTTATATAAACTTTATGTGTGAGATTCTCCGCAACTTAAATAGTTACATATTTTCCCTATGTGCTTGAAACCCGGAAGGTTTACTTTTTTATTTGCGATTTCAATTATCTCTATTGCTTTGTTTACTTCTTCTTTTGAGATTATGTAAGGAGGGATTATCCTGATGCCTTTTTCACCACACCCTAATAAAACTAAACCATTTTTTAAAGATTCTATAACAAGATTATTTCTTGTGTTTTTATCTTTTAGATTAAAGGCCAGCATTAACCCTTTTCCACGAACATTTTCCAATCCTAAATCATCAAGGCTTTTTTTTAAATAATAACCTATTCTATTTATGTTGCTTAGGAGTTTGTGCTTTTTTATTATTTGAATAGTTTTTAAACCAACAGCTAAATCTAGGGTATGCCCTCCTCCCCAAGTAGAAGAAATTGAGCCTGGTTCAAGAGAAAATTTTTTACTTGAGATTGCTGCACCAACCTGCAGGGCTTTTGCCGAGCTCATTATATCTGGAGAAATGTTGAAATGCTGGTGCGCCCACCATTTTCCTGTTCTTCCCATCCCAGACTGGACTTCATCTGTTATGAATGGAATATTATTCGATTTTGTGATTCTTCTTACTTCCTTAACTAACTTCTTTGGAGCTAAATTATATCCTCCTTCTCCTTGAATAGGCTCCATCAATACAAAGGCAATTTTTGATGCTCCATCTTTTTTTATTATCTCTTTTAATTTTTCTCCTGCTTCTTCATTGAATGGAAGGATTTTATTTGGTAAAGATAAGAAATTTTGTTTTTGTATTGGTTTTAGATGGGTATAAGATAGAGCGCCAAGGCTTCTTCCATGAAAGTCATTTTTGAAAGAAATTCCGAATTTGACTTTTTTCTGCTTCCTCATTGCTAATTTTATACAATTTTCAACAGCCTCAGCTCCTGAATTAACTAAGAAAGCTTTGTTTAATCCTTTTGGTGTTATTGTTATCAATTCTTCCAATAGATCTGAATGCTCTTTTACATTAAAATCCTGGCCTGCATATTTTATTGGATGCTGTCTATACTTCTTTATTACTGAATTAATCTCTTTATCATTATAACCTAAAGGATTAGAGGCAATTTGTGATGCGAAATCCAAGAATGTATTTCCATCTATGTCTTGAAAATAACAACCTTCTCCTTTTTTTGAGTGAACATAGGGGTAAGGGTTTGAGTAAGCAATGTTTATTTTTTTTATTTTGTCGATAATTATAAATGATTTTGGGCCTGGCAATTGTGTTTTTATTTTAGGTTTCATATTAATCTATTCCCTGTGCTTTCTGCAATCTTTCAGAATAATCAATGTAAACTGCTTTTTCTTCACTAAACTCTTCTATTGCAGCCCATCCCGCTTCTTTTCCATAACCTGTCTCTTTTACTCCGCCAAAAGGCAAATGCACCTCTGCTCCAATTGTGGATGAGTTTACATATGTGATTCCTGCTTCTATTTTATTTATTGCCTTGAATGCATATGACATATTTTTTGTGTAAATAGCAGATGACAAACCGTATCTAGTATTATTACACACACTTATTGCTTCCTCTACATTTTTTATCTTTATTATAGAATTTTTTTTTTTTAATTTGTCATTGTAATTAATA
>CAZDKM010000001.1:7787-27818 GCA_964505985.1 Candidatus Woesearchaeota archaeon | reverse complement strand
AGAATGTCAAAGTTCTAAATGAGTCTATAACTAATTTTAAGGAATTAAATTTTGACAAGATAATTGGAAACTTGCCTTATTCTGTTATAGAATCATTAATGAATTCCCTAATAGTTAGTAAGTTTAAAACAGCAGTTTTCACAGTTCCCAATAATTTCATGAAAGAAGGCCTGTTAAAACTATTATTGCCGATGTTCTTTGAAATAGAAACCTTAGAAGAGATAAGCAAAGACTCTTTTTCTCCAGAGCCAAAGGTAAATTCAAAAATTATAAGAATAAAGCATAAAAAGATGGATGAAAAAGAAAGAATAATCAAAGAGATTTACTTACAGTCAGATAAAAAGCTGGAAAATGCTATAAGAGAATCTTTTTGCGAAATACTAAAGTTAACAAAAAAACAGGCTAAAGAAAAAATTCCTGAAATGGAATTTTTGGATAAAAGAGTTTATACTTTAAATTTAGAGGAGTGGAAAGAGATAGTTAAAGAAATTGAAAAAGAGTAGAGTTGTGTTAAACTACAAGCGCCAATAGTCTAGTGGTCAAGATAGGGCCTTCCCAATAATTAAAGGAATCAGGCTCTGACCGGGGTTCAAATCCCCGTTGGCGCATTCAAAAGGTTTATAGACTGATTATGCTTAACACGGCTATGGTAGAAGCCAGTAAGAAAATAAATTTAGAAAAGATATTTGGAACATTTAGATTTAAAAAATCTGCCCAGCAAATAAAAGATGAAATGAAGGAAGGATGGTAAACTACTCCTTTGATAGCTGCGCATTAATAGAAATGGTAAAATTTACACTACTTAAATTATTTGAATTCTTAGAACCTCATATGAAACATTCTTCAAAATTGAAAGATTTAAAAATAGCTAAAAAGAATATTTTAAAGAGAAATAAAATGTTTGGTATCAAAGGCCTAAGGATGAATGAATATGAAAAAGTTTTACATCACTACCCCGATTTACTACATAAATGATGTAGCGACAATAGGACATGCATATACTAACATAATAGCAGACGTTTTAGCTAGATGGCACAGGCTAAAAAAAGAAGATGTCTTTTTCTTAACAGGCACTGATGAGAACTCACAAATAACAGTAAAAGCAGCAAGAAAAAAACTTGGAGAAAATATTGGCAGAAGAGAAATACAAGACTATTCCGATGATATGGCCAAAAATTGGGAAAAGACTTGGAAAATATTAAACATAAGCAATGATGGTTTTATTAGAACTACAAATCCAAAACATAAAAAGGTTGTAAATGAATTTTTTATGAAAGTTTATAAGAAAGGTGATATCTACAAAGGGCAATACAAGGGACTTTATTGCGAAAGTTGTGAAGCGTTTTATACAGAAAAAGACTTGAAAAAAGGGGAATGTCCTTTACATAAAAAGCCACCCAAAGAGATAAGTGAAGAAAATTATTTTTTTAAGCTATCCAAATACCAAGATAGAATATTAAAACACATAGAAAAGAACCCGAGGTTTATTCAACCAAAACATAAGAGAAAAGAAGTTATAAGTTTTCTAAAAGAGGAAGGAGCTAGAGATATAAGTATATCCCGTCCTACAACCGAATGGGGGATTCCATTACCGATAGATAAATCTCACTGCTTTTGGACTTGGTTCGATGCTTTGCTTAACTACATATCTGGAGCACCAAAATATTGGCCAGCATCATTACATCTATTAGCAAAAGACATCCTAAGGTTTCATTGTATAATCTGGATAGGGATGTTACAAAGTGCGGGTTATCCTCTACCAAAACAAGTATTTGTCCACGGGTTCTTAACAATTAATGGCCAAAAAATGTCTAAGAGTTTAGGAAACGCAATTAACCCGCTTCATTTAAAAGAAAAATACGGAAATGATTCACTAAGATATTTTTTGCTTCGTGAAATTCCCTTTGGCGAAGACGGGGATTTCTCAGAAGAATCCCTAATTGCCAGACATAATAATGAATTAGCAAATGACTTAGGAAATTTAGTAAGCAGAATTCTAACAATAGCAGAAAAAAACTTTCCAAAGGGACTAAAAAAATCACCAATAGACAAGAAATTATTCTCTAAATTAAATATTAAAAAAATAGATTCTTACATGGGAAACTTTGAACTAAATAATGCATTAGGTGAAATATGGAAATTCATTAATGAATGTAATAAGCACATAAATCAAGAAAAGCCTTGGGAGTTAAAAGGAAAAGAATTAAAGAAACATATTTACTCATTATTAGAATCACTCAGAATAATCTCAATTTTATTATATCCTTTCATTCCAGAAACCTCAGGAAAAATATTCTCCCAGTTAAACCAGAAGCCGGGAAGCTTAAAAGATGCAAAGCCGGGCTTGGTAAAAATTTATAAAGTAAAGAAAGAAGGGATATTATTCAGTAAGATTGAGGGAAAAATGCCAAGACCAGAAAGAATAGAAAGCAACTTAGATAAAATAGATATCAAAGAATTTAACAAACTAAAGCTTAGAGTGGCAAGAATAAAAGCAGTTAGCGATCATCCAGATGCAGAAAAATTATACATCTTAGTTCTTGATTTGGGGAAGGGGGAGCATGAGCTGCAGATTGTCTCAGGATTAAAGGAAAATTATAAAAAAGAAGAGTTGATTAATAAAAAAGTAGTGGTAATAACAAACCTTAAGCATGCAGTAATAAGGGGCATAGAGAGCCAGGGCATGTTATTGGCAGCAGTATTCAAGAACAAAGTTAGCCTGGTTAAGCCTGATAAAGATATAGAAATCGGCGCAAAGGTGATGTAAAATAAAAAAATACTCAACTTTAATATTGAGATTAGGGCTTGGTATTGTAGTTTTATGGTTCTCAATCAACCAGTTTATGGATCCTGACTCATGGACAAGATTAGCCCCAGAGTATCTAAACTTCATAAATTCTGCAACACTAATTTATATGAATGCTTCACTTGAAATAATAATAGGAATTTTATTAATCCTAGGGTTATTTACAAGAATAGTAGCCTTGATATTCTCCTTGCATTTAATTCCAATAATAATATCCTTGGGGTATGGTCCTACAGCAGTAAGAGATTTTGGATTGTTAATGGCTTCATTATCTTTAGCCTTATCTGGAAGTAATTACTTAAGTTTAGACAGTAAATTTAAACAGAGCTTTTTTGAGAAATAAAATTTATCCTGCCATCTAATCTTAATTCAATATAATAAAAGTGGGCCCGACCAGATTTGAACTGGCGACCTCTGCCTTATCAGACTCGCCTTCTTTTCTATAAAAAAGAATGCAGCGCTCTAACCAGGCTGAGCCACGGGCCCCTAAAAGATACAAAGAAAAGGTGTTTATTTAAATCTTTTTGAAACTCAAAATTACAGTTAATTGGACATATGCTAATAATAGAGAAAAGTTAATAAGATTTTCTTTGCTTTAAGAAATTTTAGGTACTAATATTATTCCTTCTTTGGAATACTTTCTTCCTCATCTTCCCCTATTTCTTGTTTAGTGCTTAGAGAGTATAAAGCAACAAAGGATAAACAGTCTCAACACCCCCGTCACCAAACAAACGAATCATAATTCTTAAGTTATTTTATCCTTTATAACATTTTTGAAGAATATAGGTAAATGTAATCTTGTAATTTTGATAACTCTATCACCGGAAAGCCACAGTTAACATAAAACTTCTTAACTTCTGGAGAAACCACTACTAAAAATCTAAATCCTTCTTTTTTGAAATTTATGTATTTTTCTCGCAATTTTTTAATTTTCATAGTCCCCCGCCACATTGTAGCTTCCACAATTAACCTATCTATTAAAAAATCTGGGAAATAGGGCTTTCCTCCTGCAGTAATAAAAGGTTCATATTCGTAATCTATCTTTTGGCTAAATAAATAATCTGCCACATTTTTCTCAAGAATATTCCTAACCTTCTCTCCTTTTTTGCTTTTGAATTTGTAGCCGCTTATTTTTTTGAAATTATTGTACTGGATGAGATGATATTTCAAGGGACTTTTTTTCTTCATAAAATCATGCCTTTCTTTATTTTTTATAGAACTAGCTATTTTTAGGACTTTAAGGTGCTTTGAAAAAGAACCATCTATTTTTCTTTTTTTATAGCAATATTTTCCTCCTTTTTTCTGTCCCCAGTTGGAAGGAAGAATCTTTAAAATATATAGCTCTAAATCCTCGAACTTCAAATTTAAATTGATAAGTATTTTTTTAAATCTATAAGCAGGTAACGTACATTTATTTGTTTTATAATTATATAATGAACTCTTAGGAATTTGTGTTATTGAAGAAAAATTTCTCTCTGACCCATATTTCTTTATCCCATCCTCGATCAGGCTTCTTTGACTATCCTTGTCTAAAATAATCCGATCAAAATTATTCATAAATAAAATAATATTTTTTCACTTATAAATCTGGCGCGCAAACTTGTCCAGTTGACTAGTGAGTGCAACATATATAATAAAAAGTATACGCCCTAGCGAGGACTTGAACCTCGGACCTTTCGGTAACCACTTTCATTAACAGCCGAACGCTCCACCAATTGCTCAAACTTACGTTTTCTGAGCTACTAGGGCATATATTCAATAAACTTAACTACTATTTAAAAGAATTTCTATCTCTTCTCAACTACAACTTTTCCATTCTTATCAGGCTTTATCACTAATTTAGCATCCTCAAATTCATGTGAAAATTCCTTTCCCTCTTTTAACATATGCAAAAACACAGCCAATGCAGCTACCTCACTATGTGGTTGATTGGTAACAGATACATTATAATCTGCCAATTCATAAAATCCAGGCTCAACTCTTTGACTACCAACAATAATTAAAATATTCTTATGGGTCTTTATTTTAGTAATGACTTTTATTAGTTTTTCCCCATAAGCAGTTAGATGCACAATCAAAAATCCCTGCTCTTTCCTTTTTTTAGCAAATTTTAAAGCATCTTCCACATATAAAATTTCAAAAGGTCCTCCAAATCTATTAACTGTGTTATTTATTGAAGATTCAAATTTAGTATCTCTATCTCCAGAATAATAAATTTTATCAGCCAAAAATGCCCTTGCAGTCAAAGCAACATGAGAGCTTAATCTAGGATCTCTCCTTATCCTATGAGTCAATCTTAAAACTTCTATCATAAAAAAATTCAAATAATAAACTATTTAAATGCTCTTCCAGGGTAGTTTAGAATGGAAGAAAAGGTAGAAATATTCTATGAAAAACACTATAAGAAATTAATAATCATCCCGTTATTAATTTTAATTCTAAGTTTAGGCTTCTTAGCATTTAATTACATCACAACAGGAGAAATAATCCAGAGGGATGTAGAGCTAAAAGGAGGATTGGAAATAACCATAAACAAGCCCGGATTAACATCTACTGAAGTAGAATCAGTTCTTAAAACAAAGTATGAGGATTTTTCAGTGAGGGAATTGTCTGATTTTTCCTCAAGAAAAAGCCTGGGGGTAACAATAAAGATAGGTGAGACAGATGAATCAGAATTAAGGGGGTTTTTAAAGTCAGAAATAGGTTTTGATGATTCCCAGTATAATCTAAATCTAATAAATCCCGCATTTGCAGATAGTTTCTACAGGTCTTTAATCATAGTGCTGATTGTTTCTTTTATATTAATGGCCATAACTGTGTCTGTCTCTTTCAGAACTTTTATCCCTTCTCTTGCAGTAATAAGCGCAGCAGCAATTGATATAATAGCTGCATTGGCAATTGTCAGCTTTTTTGGAATGAAATTAAGCGCTCCAAGCATTACTGCTTTTTTGCTTATTATAGGTTATAGTATAGATACTGATGTTCTGTTAACTACAAGAATGCTAAAAAGGCACGAACCAGCATTATTAAAGAGGATGATAGGGGCAATAAAAACAGGATTGACAATGAGCATAACAACAATAGTTGCAATGATTACCGCATTTTTCTTTGCTGTCAATCCAGTATTAAAAGAAATATTCCTTATCATAGCAGTTGCAATAGTTATTGATATATTTTCAACATATTTAGCAAACGCCCCAATACTAATTTGGTATGCTAAGAAGAGGAACATACAATGAACTGGAAATTATTAAAGAGGCCAAGAGTATTAGTCCTGATATTCTTCTTGTTAATAGCTTTATTGTCAATAAACCCTAGTTTCGGCAGAGAGGGAGTCGCAATTAAAAGCGTAGAGGAGTTTAGTGAAGCTTCTCTTTCTGGAATAAATGTGCCTCCAAATTTAAATCCGAAAGACAGGGAAATAATCCAATCTGTTAATGGTATAGAGGTAAAAGACATAGATTCTTACTTAAATGAATTGGAAAAAGTGGAATATAATAGAAGCTTAAAGCTTACAACAGATAAAAATACCTATACAATAATTAAATCAAGCGACCATTTAGGAATAATTGTTGGAGAGGTTGTAAACTCAAATATCAGAAAAGGGCTTGATCTGGAAGGCGGGACAAGAGTGATCCTGCAGCCAAAAGATGAACTAAGTGATGGGCAGTTTAAAACATTGATTGAAGTAATGGAGAACAGGTTAAACGCCTTTGGCCTGTCTGACGTTCCAATTAGAAAGGCTTCTGATTTAATAGGAAATGATTTTGTTATTGTTGAGGTTGCAGGCGCTACTAGAGAGGATGTTGAGGATTTAATTGCATCTCAAGGAAAGTTTGAGGCAAGAATAGCAAATGAAACAGTCTTCACAGGAAGCAAGGAAGATATAACATTTGTATGTAAGGAAGATGGTTCTTGCTCAGGAGTTACCAGATGTATTCCCCTAGAAGGCCAGTATGAATGCGACTTTGAATTTGCAGTTTATCTAAGCCCTTCTGCTGCAAAGAGCCATGCAGAAGCAACATCTAAATTGGGAACAAACTCAACACAATCAAGATATCTGGAAAAACCACTCGATCTTTACATAGATGACAAGTATATCAGTAGTTTGCAAATCTCTTCCTCACTTAAAGGGGCTGAGGCTTCCCAGATAAGTATTAGTGGCCCTGGTTTTGGAGCTACACAACAAGAAGCATTGGATAATGCACTATCAGAGATGAATAAACTCCAGACAATTTTATTGACTGGATCTCTTCCAACAAGTTTAAGCATAATAGAATTAAAATCAATCAGCCCTGTCTTGGGAAGCTCATTTTTCAAAAATGCATTAATCGCAGGTCTTGCAGCATTAGTCTCAGTTGTTATTGTGATATTCTTAAGATTCAGAAAAATAAAAGTCATAATCCCCATGTTGATTACATTATTTTCAGAGATATTTATTATATTAGGCCTGGCTGCTTTATTCAAGCAGAGCATTGATGTTGCAGCAATTGCAGGAATAATAGCAGCAATAGGAACTGGATTGGATGATCAGATTGTAATCGCAGATGAAATAGTTAAGGGTCATCACGATTCATTAAAGCAGAGCATAAAGAAGGCTTTCTTCATAATATTTGTAGCCTTTGCAGCAACAGTAGCAGCCATGCTTCCATTATTATGGGCAGGCGCTGGATTATTGAAGGGATTTGCCTTGGCAACAATTGCAGGCGTTGTAATCGGAGTATTCATAACTCGTCCGGCATATGCAGCAATATTAGAGGAAATTATGTAGTCTTTTTAATTTTCTCCCCCCATATCCTGTTTACATCTCTATAAGACTCTGGAGTTCCAATATCCATCCAGTTCCACCAAGAACTATCATAAGTATAGGCAAAAACATGTTCTTCATGAATAAGCCATTCTATAAAATGGCCCATTGCATCTGTATTATTCTCTCCTTTTGATAAGTATTCATGGAATCTTTTTAAACTTCTTTTAGGAAGAAAATATATTCCTGTGGAGCATAAAGTTGATGTAGGATTCCCAGGTTTCTCAGCAAAGCTCATTACTTTATCATCTGGACCAGTTTTTAAAACCCCGAATCTTTTTGCTTTTTCAAAATTTCCAACATCATACACAACTAAAACAGGATATTCTGAATACATTCTCCTGAATAACCTTAAAGCATCCTCTAAATCAAAATCAAATAAATTATCAGGAAAAACAATCATTACATCATCAGAAATTCTAGACCTTTCCAATACTAGACCTATATCCTTTATTGTTCCTCTCCTGTCTTCATTTGAATTAGAGCCGTCATTTAATATCTCAATAAGCTTGCCTTTTCTCCTTGCAAGATGATTTGCAAAATGTTGGTAGAATCTATTGTTTGTAATCAAATAAATTTTGTCTATCTCATCCATTCTGTCAATTTGGTCTAGAGTATAATCAAGAATAGGCTTTCCTAGCACAGGGAGTAATTGTTTAGGAGCATGCTCTCCAATCTCTCCAAACCTTGTAGCATACCCCGCAGCAACCAAAATTGCTTTCATATGCTGTAAGTTAAAGAGAAATAATTTAAATGTTACTTAAAATCCTAATTAGAAGAAAAGGGTGTCATCTAACAATTATAGTTCCTGCAGTTATTGGTTTTAAATGATCGTGATAAGGCCATTCTCCCTTTTCCTGGAATGTGAATGTAAATACCTCTCCTTTTTCTAATCCTCTGCATGCATCAAATATCTCTGATTCTTCAGAAGAGCCACATTTGCCTATATCTGAGCCAGGATAAACCTCATGGGTTGGATGAACATCTGTAGCAGGCCAGTGTTTTTTTGAATCTTTATTGATAAATACTACAGAATCTCCAGCATTAATTGTTAAGGTGGATGGAGAAAATCCAGATGAGGTTATTTCTACTGTCTTTTCACTATTAGCCATCTTATCTCCATTTTCAGGTTCCTTTATGAATGTTTCTGGAATTTCTATCTGAAGATTTGTTTCTTGAGAATCTGCAGAGCTATCTGATTTACTATTGCCGCATCCAGCTAAAAATAAAACTGCTAAGACCAAAATGATCAGAGCTATCTTTTTCATATCTTATACAAAAATCAAAGATATATAAAAGTTTTCTTTAAATCGCGGGGACTGGGATTTGAACCCAGATATCCTAATGGAAACCGGTTTTCACAACTCAATTCGAGATTCGCCTGTAAATCCGGCGCAGTACCAAGTTGTGCCATCCCCGCTTGTTTTTTATAAATTTCTATAACTCCAACATTATGGATTTATCCAGACATTTCATTGTATGTATCATATTAAGTATTTTATTATTTCCCTCTTATTCTTACCAGTCTTTTTTAGTCTTCCTCTCTGGCTTTTTGATAGATATAGACCATTATTTATGGTATTCTCTAAAATACAAAAATTTCAACCCTAAAACTACATATGTTTTTCATAAAAGAAGACTTTCATTAAAAACCATAGATAGATTGCATATTTTTCATACATTCGAATTTTGGCTTTTAATTCTAATTTTAAGCTTAAAATATCCTCTATTCCCAATAGTTATAGGTTTAGTAATTCATTTAATAATGGACTTCTCTGAAATGCCCCTAAACAGCAAGAATTTACGCTCTACATCACTTATATTTTGGCTATATAAATCTATTAGAAACATTTAAAAGACACAAAACAAGATAATATGTATGAAAAGACCCATAATTGGCTTAACTGAAAAAGTCAATATCCAGGGAAAAGAAGTGGCAGCTAAAGTCGATACAGGAGCAAACAGATGCTCTATAGACCTTAATCTTGCTGCTCTCCTTCACCTAGGTCCTATAATAGGGATAAAAGGTTATAGGAATGCTCATGGTAAAACCACAAGGCCTGTAATAAAGGCTAAACTAGAAATTGGGGGGAAAAGGTTCAACGCTATATTCAACATAGTAGACAGAAAAAAGATGAAATATAAGGTGTTGGTAGGGGAGTCTATTATACGAAGGGGAAAATTCATGATTGATCCGATAAAAAAATGAGATTAGCTATACTAAGTCTTGCAAGTGTTAGCAGTGAAATGGTGGCTGAAAAGGCAAAGTCTTTCTTTAAAGAAGTGGACATGCTGGATATAAGAAAGATAGAAGTCCATCTAGGGGACAAAAAAGGGCCTCAGGTTATTTATGATGGAGAGCTGTTGAAAGATTATGACTGCATATATTGCAAAGGCTCCTACAAATACGCATTATTAGCCAGGGGAATCACATCAGCATTAAAAGATAAATGCTACATGCCTCTTTCTCCAGAAGCGTTTACTGTAGGCCATGATAAATTCCTGACTTTAGTTGATTTGCAGAAAGCAGGCATACCTATGCCCAAAACCTATCTGGCAGGAACTGTAAAAGAAGCAAAAAAAATTATTGAAAAATCCCACTTCCCAGCTATAATAAAAATTCCCGCTGGGACTCATGGTAAGGGAGTCATGTTTGCAGATTCCTCGGAAAGCGGAAAATCTATTCTTGATACATTGGAAGTTTTCAAGCAGCCTTATATCATCCAGGAATATGTTGAAACTGGAGCCACAGATATAAGAGCTTTGGTTCTGGGAGATCATGTTATAGCAGCAATGCAGAGAAAAGCCCAAAAAGGGGAGTTAAGGGCCAATATACATGCAGGCGGTAAAGGAAAAAAAGTAAAGCTGGATGCAGATACAGAGCATTTGGCTGTAAAAAGTGCAAATGCAATTAATGCAGATATTTGTGCTGTTGATATCCTAAAAGGTGTAAGGTCTTATGTTATAGAGGTAAATGTAAGCCCTGGAATACAAGGGTTGACAGAAGCAACAAAAATGGATATAGCTCATAAAATAGCAGAATTTCTGTATGAAAAAACAAAGGAGTACAAACTTATGAAAACAGATAAAGACTACAAGAAGGTTATTGAAGACCTGGATGAAAAGGAGGATGAATTTCTGGCTAATTTGAATATTAAAGCAGGGGTTATCAAACTGCCAGAATCTGTTACAAAAGCAACTAAATTCAAGCCAGATGATGAGGTAGTGATAAAGGTGGATAAAGGAAGGGTTGTAATAAAAAAACATGACATAGAGTCTTGAGATGGAAGATATTAAAGTTAAAATAATGGAGATAAAAGAAATAGCAGAATCCACAAAATCTTTTGTTATTGAAAAGCCGGAAAGCTTTGATTACGAGCCAGGACAGCATGTTTTTATTGAATTATCCCCAAATAACGGAAAGCCTTTTTCTTTAGTCTCTTCTCCTCATGAAGGTGTTTTAGAGTTTGCAACTATAATCCGGGATATTAGTCCATGGAAGCAGGAATTAAATAATAAAAAAGAAGGGGATGAATTAATTCTCTCTGGCCCTTATGGAGCATTCAAATATGAAGATTCTGAAAAAGATATAGCTTTCATTGCTGGTGGTATCGGCATTACCCCGTTTATTGGAATTCTAAGATATTTAACAGAAAAAGAAATGAGCACTAAAGTTGATCTGTTATATTCTAATAAGAACAGGAAAAGAACTGCATTTAGAAAAGAATTGGATGAAATATCAGAAAAAAACAAGAATATTCATATTGTCTATACAATGACAGATGATCTTGATTATGAAGGGAACAAAGGGAGGATTGACAAAGCATTTATTGAAAAGCATGTGGAAAATGTAAAAGATAAAGTTTGGTATATAGCAGGCCCCCCTTTAATGGTTGATTCTTTAAGATTAATATTAAAAGAGCTTGGAGTTGAAAAGATCAAGCTAGATTCATTTAAAGGATATTAAAATTTCTTTATTCAAAACCTCAGGATGGTATAAACAACCAGTAAAATTATTCTCTTTTAATTCATCCTTGCATCCTTTTATATTAAAGCTATGTAAATAATATTTATTATCAAAAACACCTATTTTCTTATCTTTAACTAATTCTTTTCCCAAGATTAAACCAACTATCTGCATTCCCGCACATATCCCTAAAACAGGTTTTTTAAAATTCTTCAGCCATGAAAACTTATCTAAGTTCTCCAGATAATCATTATCTCTCAATGCAGTTCCACAAATTACTACTTTCTTGCATTTATCTAAATCCTCTTTCTTTACTTTTCTATAATAAACAACCTTAAAATCATCCAGTAAATCAATAACTGGTCTGACAAATTCTTCATCATGTAATTTCAATTTGTTCACTTTAATTACTAATATCATTTTCTAAACAAAGGGGATTCAATAACCTCAGATTCATACTCCCCCCCCTCTCCAACAGGGTTAATTCCGTATTTCTCTTTTAATTTAATTAATTCATCAATAGCTTTCTTGTCAATTATCCTATTAATCCAAGAATTATCAAGACCATCAGCAGCAACCTTCACAATTTTAAATTTAAATCCATCTTTAAGCAGATTTCTTAGCAACTTTTCTTGATCCATCTGCCATAAGGGGTTAAAGCACCATAAGCTTAATTCATCACAAATTCTTTGAATTCTGGAAGCTTGGTAAGTAGAAGCCACAGCTCCTGTAACTATACCTTCAATTTTATATTCTTCTTTTGCTTTTTCTATAGATTTTTTCAAATCACTTAATTCCTCTTCTTTCTTCCCTCCAGTTTTAAATTTGATCAAGGGAATTTTTAATTTCTTAGCTTGTTCTTCAACTTTATCTATCGGGGTATGAAACATATAGCTGTCTTTATTCTTAGAATCTAAAGTGAACAATACTTTAACTTCATCAGTCTTACTAGCTTTAAACAAAGCATAATTGCTATCTTTCCCACCTGAAAATAAAACACCTAGTTTCATAATATACTTTCTAGAAGATAAATTTTTAAAACTAACCCTAAAAAGTTTACAGGTGTCTACAATATTATAAAATGTAGACGCCCATCTAAAAAACTACTTAAACCTAACCTTGAGAGCTAAGCTCCCATATACCAGAAAAAGCCCTTGACATATGTGCTGGTTGGTATATCCCCCTACAAGTTATTACCCCACTATCATTAAAGATACTGCCAAAATAAGCTACACTCCTAAATT
Organism: Candidatus Woesearchaeota archaeon; assembly: GCA_964505985.1. Lineage (GTDB taxonomy): Archaea > Nanobdellota > Nanobdellia > SCGC-AAA011-G17 > GW2011-AR20 > JAGVZJ01. The sequence continues at coordinate 14,994 of CAZDKM010000001.1, read as the reverse complement.
GCATAGCCCCAGTTAGATCATAAGGTATTGTGGATAGATTTCCAAAAAATTGTGTTGGAAATGAATATGGTTCATCTAAATAAACTTTATCAAAAAGGATAGGCAAACCTCTCCTTGGTAAATTTCCATCACCATCAGGAACTGGCAGCCTTTCACTAGGAAGTTCCCCCCTACTATCTCTCACATTAATAACCTTGCCAACTAGAGCACTTTCTCCAAAATGGTCTTGCCCTCTAGCTATAAGTATACCTTTAGGCGAGAAACTTAATATCTCAACTAAAAGAATATACCTATTAAAAGAATGCCCATCATCTCCCCCCATTTCAGGTGTTCTATGTTTAGTATCCCTCTGAAAAGAACCTCTTAGATGTAACCCAGCTAATTCATCTACGGTGAACATAGTAAAAATAATAATCATACTTATTAATGCTTTTCGCAACTTGATAATATATTTTCAAACACCCAAAAACCCAGGCAGTTCTTTGACAGATTTCAATACAGCAACAGGATTATGCTCAATCAGCATTTTCCTGCTGTAATGCCCAGTTAATACCCCAATAGATTTAACCTTGGCATTTTTAGCAGCTATTAAGTCATAAATGGAATCCCCAACCATATATTCTGGCTTATGCTTCAGCAATCTCTCAACCTTAAGTATTTCATCAGGATAAGGTTTTGAATGCTTTACATCATCGCTTCCTATAATAACCTTGAAATATCTAGAGCTTAGCTTGCTTCCTTTTAATAAATAATTAATGTCATTATGTCTCGTATTTGATAAGACCACAATTGTATATTTCTCTCTTACTTTCTTCAAAACTTCCTCTACCCCATCAACTTTTCTTGCATACTTGTAGGATTTTTTTATAAGATAGCTGTGATGAAGTTTCAATAATCTGCATATTTCATCAACAGATTCCCCGTTTGTTAATAATTTAGCTATCTCAAACTTAGGCCTTCCAAATAGTACAACCAGCTTGGAATAATCCCATTTTTTATATCCCATAATTCTCAAAGAATGGTTGTATGCCTCTGCATGAGCTTTATCAGAAAGGATTAATGTATTGTCCAAATCAAAGCATATTAATTTTTTAGGCATAGATAAAAGAAATTTAATGAGTATATAAAGTTTAGTAGTTTAATACAAAATTAATAACTCCCAGTGTAAATAAAATCAATAATACTCCAAGAGCAATCATGACTAATCCAGCAGCAAGCCTCATCCACTTCTTTCCTTCTTGCTTCATCTCTTTTATCTTTTTAGTATTCATCCCAAAATAAACCAATGCTAATATTATAATTAAAGGCAGTATAAATATGAAATTATATAACAACAAATAAGAAACAAGTGTAGCATCAAACCCAATCTTAGATAATAATGTTGTAATAGCTAAATAAGGCCCGCCAGTGCAGGGCAGTTCAACTCCAGCTACAAATACCCCTAAGAAAATAGTTCCAGGAATAGTTAAATGTTTCATAGATTTCTTTATCCTTTCAGCGTGTTTTGGGGAGATGCTCAGTGAAAACCCCCTTCCATACCAGAAGAAATCCTTAACCTCTATCAATCCTCCAATTATGACAATCATAGCAACTATGACACCAATAAAATTAGCTACTGCTATAGGCCCTAATAAAGGCAGATCTATTATAGAAGCGCCTATATTCTGCAGGAAAAATAACAACCCAATACCCGCTAAAAAATAAGTGACATAAACCGCTAATATATAGACAGTTCCTGTAAACAGCATCTTTCCCCTGTCTTTTGATAAAAACATTAATGTTCCAAGAAGCAATATCAAAACGCCAATAGCGCATGGATTGATGCTGTCTACCAAAGCAGTCAAAATAACAATAGGCAAAGCAGGAAGTTCTATATTTGCTGTAGCTGCACTGGTAAATAAATCGAGGTTGTTCCCAAATACAAATCCAAAAAAACCTAATACTGCTCCTATTGTCAAAACATATTTTGATTTAATCATAATGTGCATCCAGATTTCTCAGCTAAAGCTTCAAATTGCTGGACTCCAACCAGTCTTTCTCCATTAGGAAAATCCCATGTAGGGTATTTATCCACTTCTTTTTCAATGCACAGCTCTGCCTGTGAATTCTCCCCCCTAGGATCGCATTCAATATAAACTCCCTCTTTTATAATGTTATAGGACTTTCCAAACATTTTCTGTTGTTTGGCGCAGTTAGGGCACCAAAATGCTCCATATTCCTTAACTCCTTTTTCTTTTAAACAAGAAGCTAAACCATCTAATTGCTCTTTAGTATAATCACTCTTATTGCATCCTGCTACTAGCAATAATCCTATTAATAGTATAATTAAAACCTTCATTTCTTTCCTCCTTCCATAAGAAGGTATGAAATTACTAAAGTTATAATTATTAATCCATCTCCAACCAAGCAGAATATGCAAAAGCTATACAAAACAAAAGCTTCAATATAGATCAGGTATAAAGCAAATAACAAGCCGATAGCAGATACCCAGAATATAATTTTTATTAATATCTCACCATCAATTTTTACATCTCCCATATTGAATTTATAATTCTTTAAAGATAAAATGCTTAATACTAAAATTCCTAGAAAAGTTAAAATTCCAAGTAAAGCAACAGGTATTCCAAACAACTCAGAATAAATGCTTTTATTTACGATATCACAGTTAAACCCCCCTCCAAAGTTGCAAAATTCGCTGGCTTCTGGTTTGTAATGGACGTAAACTAGATAAGAAAATAATATAATAGAGATGATAGAAACAACTATTAAAGTATTTAACCCTCTTTTTTTGTTCATATATACTAAATTTAATCTCTTATTTAAATATGTTTTTATAATCAAAACCCATATAAAACCTGCTTAATCTCTAAAACTATGAAAAAATATTCTCAAATATTAAAATCAAAAAAATACAAAGAAGGCAAAGACTCATGCGGCTACAAGCCCATTTACATAATTAAAGATATAAAAACCATAAAAGCCAAATCTTGGAGTGAAGACAACATAAAATTAGATCCAAAAGGCTATTTCTTAATTAGAATCCACAAAAATAAGATTCAGGCAGGATTAGTAAATAAAAAGAATGAAATGGTCAAAATAATAGAAGGAAAAAAAGCAGTGGACATTTTGCATGAAATAATAAAAAGAAAAATGATTTCAAGATTAGACCATGCATATTATATGGGGTTGAAATTGGAAAGAGCAGAATACTGCTTAAAAAATAAAAAGAAGTTTATTCAATAAGTTCTCTACCCTTACAAAGATAATAAAAAACATAAAATTTAAATATATGTAAGGGTATAAAATCCTATGAAAATAATAAAAAAAAAGAATTACTATTATCTTAAACATTCATTCAGAAAAGAAGGGAAAGTAATTACAAAAGAGGAATATTTAGGTAAAAAAATTCCAGATAATATTGAAGATATAAAAACAGAATTTCTAGAAAATATAAAGAAGATAGGCCTATATAATCAACTGGAAAAAATTAAAGCAGAATTTCAAAAAGAATGGAATAAATATCCAGAATCAATAAAAGAAAAATTAAAGGAACAAATAGCAATTGCTTTTACTTATAACACAAATGCAATTGAAGGCTCAAAAATAACATTGGAAGAAACAAGGGAAATAGTTGAAGACAAAATCTCCCCTAATAAACCTCTTAGAGATATAAAAGAAACAGAGGCCCATACAAAAGTGTTCTTAGAGATGATAGAAAAAAAAGAAAAATTAGGCAGCAAACTACTCTTAAAATGGCATAAAGAATTATTCTCAGGTACAAAGCAGGACATAGCTGGAAAATATAGAGATTATTTAATTAAGGTTGGAAATTACATAGCTCCTGACTGGCAGGATGTTAAAAAATTAATGAAAGAATTTATAGATTTTTACAATAAAAATAAAAAAATGAATCCTGTTGAATTAGCAGCCAGACTGCACTATAAGTTTGAGAAAATTCACCCCCTTGGGGATGGAAACGGGAGAATTGGCCGGTTAATCATTAACTACATTTTATGGTATAATAAATATCCAATGATAATTATAGAATATAAAAAAAGAAAGTCTTACTATAAGGCATTTGGAGGAGATGAAAACAAGTTTTTTAATTATCTTATCAGAAGATACTTAGGCGTTCATAAAAAATATTGGAAAAATTAAAGATAATTATATAAACCAAAAGACAATCTAATTTTTAATGGTTTTAGAATCTTTAATAGGGCCGAGAAAGGCAGAGAGAAATAAAAAGTGGCTGTTTATTTATGGTTTCATATATGCAGCAATAGGCATGGTTGTGGCATTATGGGTTTTCAGGTCTCAGGCTTCAATGGTTATGGTCTTTCTTACAGTATTGGCAGCCTTTCCCTTGTTCTATAAAACAATAAGGTATGAAGAAAGGAAGGATCTTAAAAAAAATGTTCCTGAAAAAATGCTGATAAAGGAGCATGGTCAGGCTCTGGAGTACCTAATGTTTTTATTTTTTGGCTTTATAATAGCTTTTACTATCCTCTTCCTCATTTTCCCAGAAGATTTAACCAAAAGTTTATTCTCATCCCAGTTGTCAACAATAGAATCTATAAATTCCAACATAACCGGGAATACAGCAGGTTTAGACGTATTCTTTAAAATTTTGGCTAATAACTTAAGGGTAATGTTCTTCTGCATTTTCTTTGCATTTTTCTACGGGGCAGGAGCCTTGTTCATATTAGTATGGAATGCCTCTGTGATAGGGGCAGCAGCTGGAAGCTTTGTTCAAAGCAGGATAGCAGAATATGGGAGCTATTTTCTCGCAATACCCATATCAATAATGAGATACATGACTCATGGTATATTTGAAATTTTAGCATATTTCATAGCTGGTTTGGCTGGAGGAATAATCTCAGTAGCAGTAATTAATCATAAAACAACCTCAGAGCAGTTTAAGCATATAGTTATAGACAGCCTAGATTTGATGTTATTAGGATTTGCTGTTTTAGTATTTGCCGCATTTGTAGAGGTATTTATCACTCCAATATTTTTCTAGAAAAATTCTCTTCTTTCATCAGAGAAATAAAATTGTAACTGATTTCTCCTAGCTAAACTTCCTTGCTTTCTTCTATGTCTTTTTTCACTCAGCTCTTCAAGCTTAACTAACTTATCAATGACGTCATCTCTGGTTCTGTGTAATTCCCTTCTTCCTTTTACAACCACCACATTTGGACTTTCTTCTGGTTTTAACCCGCATTTTTTAGGATCGTCTTTCTGTACTAATATTGTCAGGTGTCTGCCCCAGTTGCAGACAATATCTCTTTTTTTACCCCTTGGAGTCTGATATCCCATTTCTAAATAAAAAGGACAACCTTCACAATTAGAGGTAATATCCTTCTCTTGTCCATCGTATTTGCTCAAATACATAACATTAAAAAATTAGAAAACTAATTAAAGCTACTCCAAAACAGCCTTTATTCTTCTTATCCCAGCAGCCACACCTTCCTCTTTGAGAATCTTAAACCTGCCCAATTCAACAGTGTTCTCTACATGTGGCCCTGTGCAGAATTCCTTTGAAAAATTCCCAATAGAATAAACTCTGACTTTATCAGGATATTTTTGGTCAAAGAAATGTAAAGCTCCTGATTTCTTAGCCTTATCCAAGCTCATTTCTTCATAAGTAACCTCTATTTGATTCCTAATCTGGTCATTCACATTATCTTCTACTTTTTTTATCTCTTTCTCAGTCATCTTCTCATTATGGGAAAAATCAAATCTCAATCTTTCAGGAGTTATATTAGATCCTTTCTGTTGCACATGTCCCCCTAATACCATCCTTAAGGCCTGATGCAATAAATGAGTGGCAGTATGCAGTTTTCTGGTTTCATGAGACTGGTCAGCCAATCCAGATGCAAATCTTTTCTTAGTTGAGCCTCTGCTTAGCTCCTGGTGTTTTTCCAATTCTTTTTCAAACTCATCTTCACTAACTTTTAAATTATGCTCCTTAGCCAGGTCTTTTGTTATCTCAACAGGAAATCCAAAACTTTGGTATAGATCAAAAGCTAATTTTCCAGGAATAATATTCTTTACATCTCTAATTTTTTTCTCAAATACCTTTAACCCCTTTTCTAATGTAGACCTAAATCTATCTTCCTCTTTATGTATCTCATCCAAGATAAAACTTTCATTGCTTTTAAGCTCAGGATATAAATCAGAATAATACTCAATAACAACATCAGCAACACTTGACAGAGAAGTTTCAATCCCTAATTTTTGTGCATGAATGTATGCTCTCCTTATTAACTTCCTCAACACATAGCCCTGCTCCACATTGCTTGGAATTACCCTTTCAGCCATTATAAAAGTAGAAGCTCTTACATGGTCTGCTATTATCCTTTCAGAAGTTTCATTCTTCTTTTTAGTTAGCATTCTAATCCTCTTCATTACTGGCTCAAACAAATCAGTTTCATAAACAGAATTCTTTTTTTGCAATACAACAGCAGTTCTCTCAACCCCCATCCCAGTATCAACATTCTTTTGTTTTAATTGCTCAAAATCCCCCTTTTCACTCTTATTATACTCCATAAAAACATCATTCCAGATTTCTACAAACTTGCTGCAGTTAGAGGGATTTTCCTCTTTCTTTGGCTTTTCATCAGAATTCCAGTAAAACACCTCAGAATCTGGTCCGCAAGGCCCTGTCTTCCCAGCAGGCCCCCACCAGTTATCTTTTTTGCCTAAAAAGAAAATATGGTCCTTTCCAACACCCAAATCTCTCCATATCTTAGCAGCTTCCTCATCTCTGGGAGCATCCTCGTTCCCTTCAAAACATGTTACATATATCCTTTCCTTTGGAATACCTAGATGCCGAGTTAAAAATTCATAAGACCATCCCAAAGCTTCTTTCTTAAAATAATCCCCTAATGACCAGTTTCCAAGCATCTGGAAAAATGTTAAGTGGGTTTCATCCCCTACCTCCTCTAAATCAACAGTCCTGACACACTTCTGTACATTTGCTAATCTCTTCCCTTTTGGATGGGGCTCTCCCAATAAAAAAGGAACTAAAGGATGCATCCCGGCAGTTGTAAACAATACTGTAGGGTCATTTTCCGGAATTAAAGGGGAACTGGGAATAATAGCATGATTTTTGGATTTAAAAAAATCTAAATACTTTTTAATTAATTCCTTGGATTTCATAGCAAAAAGATTTGTTTAAAAGATTTAAATAATTATGTCTTTCTTT
>CAZDKM010000001.1:1743-7753 GCA_964505985.1 Candidatus Woesearchaeota archaeon | reverse complement strand
AGTATAGTCCTCCATTCCTTCTATCAAAAAGTCTCCTGCTGGCCCCAACCACACAGAACTCAGCATCAGCAGGAGCATGATCTGCAATTACTTCATCTAAACTCTGAGTAACCCTTCTAATCTCAAGAAATACAGGGCCTTGAACAACTTTTGCTTCTCCTATGACATTTCCATCATAAGATACTATCTTTCCTTCATCAATTCTAACTCTTTCCATTCTCAATGAACAATGGAAAAAACTTTTAAATCTACCCATAGGAAGCTTTTTAAAAAATAAAACTAATAATGTAATATGGGTATTAAGAGTTTTATCATAGTTTTTACAGTTTTTTTGCTATTTTCTTCCTTAGTTTCTTCGCAAAAGTCTGATAGAGCAGAATATACATTAACCAGCTGTTCTGATACCGATTATGGTGATAATCCAATCTCCCCAGGTATAATTGAATGGAGATATACAGGCACTGATGCTTCAGAGGGCTCAGGAAGAAGTGGGGATATATGCAGCGATCTCCATTATGTTAATATCCTCTTATATGCAGGTGAAGACATCTCATGGGGAGACTCTATATTGGTAGAAGGTGCATGTTCCACCATAGGCACAATTGCAGACCAGCCAGGAAGCTTGCAGATGCAGGTAACAAAATTCTATAAATGCAAATGCAAAAATACAGGTGAGGGAGGAGAAAAAGGCTCAGAGAATTTTATTGGAGCCTGCATAGACGCTCCTGAACAAGTCCCAAACCAAATAGTGATAGATGCAGAAAACAAGTGGCAGCAGAGCGGTAAAACAGAATTAAACCCAAAACTCGTTAAATTTCTAAATTTCTTTGGTTTGTGGGGATAGTTTATGGAAACATATTAATACTTTGTTATCCTATAATACTTAATGCCAGTTTATCCTAAATTTATCTCAAAAAATGAATTAAGAAAAATTATTCAGGAAAATTACATAGGGTTTGAAAGAATTATAAAACTAGAAAAGCAGGATTTCTTTGGTTCTTCCCCCCCCACGATATTCATCGGCTCAAAATTGCGTTATCCTCAGGTAAATGTAGGAATCCTAAGCCCTCCAGAAGAGACAGAAGATGCTTGGATTCATGATGCTCAAACTTATTGGCCTCAAACAGATTTCACAATAAAGGATATAATCCAGTTAAGGTCCTCATTAATAAATTCAAGATTCACAACAAGTGTAAAATCCTTTGCTTCAGATAATAAATTTTTAGACATAGCCCAGGAGATAGGAATTGGCTCTAAGCCTGTTGATGTTGAAATCTCATTGAAGAAAAAGCCGAAAATCTCAACAAGCTTTGACAACATAAGATTGCCTATGGGGCCCGGAGTAAGGTTGGAGAAAGTAAGAATAACAGAGAATGTAAAAGTAGACCCTAAAGTGGATAAGATAATCTCAGATATTGATATAAAAGCAAATGAAGCCTCTAATTATCTTTTCAATAAAGGAATAGATGAGCATTCTATATCCCAGCTATTAACAATTGGAGTTCTCGGTTTGAAAAAAAATAGAAAATTAGTTCCCACAAAATGGTCTATAACAGCAACAGATGATAACCTGGGAAAAAATATAATGGAAGAAATAAAAGACTGCAGTTCAATAGATGATTTTAGAATTTACGAGGGGAATTACTTCGGAAATTATTATTACATCTTAATGTTCCAAGGAGTTTTTAATTATGAGTTGTTTGAAGGCTATCTTCCAAGAAGCAGCTGGAATCCACATTCAAGGGAGATAAAATGGGCAACAGATTATGAAACTCATTTTGGAAGAAAAACTTATGCAACAGGAACTGCAGGTGGTTACTATGCAGCCAGACTTCCAATTTTGGAATACTTAAAGAAAAATAAAAGACAAGCATCTGTTTTAGTCATAAGATTTGAAACAGAGGAATATTATGCTGCATTAGGTGTCTGGGTTGTTCGTAGTAGCGCAAGAAAAGCTATGAATAATAAACCAAAAATATTTGATTCTCAGGAAAATATGTTAAAATACCTAAAAGCAGTTATTTATGAAAGATTCAGTTATGATATTGATATTATTTTGAAAAAAAGTATAATGATAAATAGTATCTTAAAACAAAAAAACTTATTCAGTTTCTATTAACTTTTCCTTGCTTCTTAAACCAGAAACAATTCTCACTTTCTTTTTCAATAATCTGCTCAAGAACCTAATAATCTCCTTATTCGCTTTATTATCCTCAGCTTTAGCTTTTATGTTCACCCTATAAGCCTTCCTAACTTCATCATACACTATAACTTCATTTTTCTTTGAATTAGCCTTTACAATGATTTTAAATTTATTAGGAAATTCCATAAAAAGTAAATAGAAATCTACTTAAATAAGATTTCTATAATAAAATAGGGGGTTAAAAGATGAATTTAAAGAACTTAAGCAAGTATAATGACTGGGCTCCTCTATTATTGAGACTGGCATTAGGTGCAGTCTTCATAGTGCACGGTGCACAGAAGCTGTTTGGAGGAATCACAGGAACTACAGAATTCTTTGCAGGAATAGGAATACCTCTAGCAGGATTCTTTGCAGTTATAGTGGCCCTAGTAGAGTTCCTTGGCGGTATAGCCTTAGTGCTCGGAGTCTTAACAAGATATGCTAGTCTGCTATTGGCAATAGACATGCTTGTAGCTTTGCTGGTAGTGCATCTAAAAAACGGATTTTTTGTCTCTAATGGGGGATTTGAATTCGTTTTAGTGCTATTGGCAGGATCGCTAGCTTTATTGCTCAGAGGCCCAGGAAAGATAGCAGTGCAGAAAGAGTAAAAATTCTCTTTTTTTCTTTTTTTCAAAACCCTTATATATTAGTTAAACATAAAGTATAACTGATGATACAATGATAATAACTAAAACTAAAAAATGGGGAAATTCATTAGGGATAATCATACCTAAGAACGCCTCAAAACAAATGAATTTAAGGGAAGGGCAGGAAATAGAGATAAAAATAACTCCTAAAACAAATGTACTCAAAGAAATGTTTGGTTTTGCAAAAGGAAAAATAACTAAGTCCACAGAGGAGATACTAAGGGAAAACAGGAAGGGTTTAAGTAAACATTTCTGAAATGAAGAAAAATTGTCTTGACACATATGCATTATGGGAAATACTAAGAGAAAACCCAAAGTATGCTAAAATCTTAAATCAACCATTTGTAATCACTGAATGGACTTTAGCAGAATTCTATAAAACTTTGCTAAGGGAATTTGAGAAAACAGTAGCAAGAGAGTGGTACGATAAATTAAAACCTTATGCAGAAGTTGTAAGCTTATCAATTGTATTAGAAGCAATAGACTTTCAAAAAGAACATAGTAAAGAAGATTTATCCTTGTTTGATTGTGTCGGTTACATATTTTCTATTAAAAAAGGATATATATTCGTAACAGGGGATAAAGAGTTTAAACATAAAAAAGAAGTTCTTTTTATTCAAAAATAGTTTAACAAAATTCACAAACATTTTTTTTCTTTTTTCCTGATTTTTTTGGTTTAGTCATTTAATCACCTCTCATTTTATGATAATAGTTTTTCTTTAAATATTTATGCCCTGTTATTTACTTTTTCCCATAAACTCATTTACTAAACTTGCTAAGTTCCAATATCCATTTCCATATTCTACATCACCCATAAAAGAACAATACTCTGAAACTGAATGATATTTATCATCCAAACTTATTGTTAAACTAGTCCCAGGAGCATCAAAACAATCCATATTTTTTATTTCTTTTGGAAAGTCAAAGAAATTACTATCCTCAATCCTATTAACTAATATCTTCATTTGATCTCTGTTTAGCCTGCCTTTTTTAATGCTCTCTTTCTGTATTGAAAGTCTAGGAACAGTGGTCTTTTCAAAAGTTCCGTCTCCATGTATCTCAATAATAGAACTGCTTCCACCAAAAAATCCACCATCAGTGGTAAACCTTACCAGAAATTCACGGTCAACAAACTCATTAGTAAACTCTTCACCAATACAACAAAGAGTATAAATTCTAGGGTTAAAGTAATATGCATAGGCAATAAAAGCAGAGAATACAATTACTAGTACTCCTAGACCAATCAATCCAGATTTCAAATGTTTATTCATAATCCTATAAATCTCAAGTCTTATTTAAACCCATCTTTAACTTCAACTCTATTTGAACAAATAAAAACTTTTTAAAATAGATAAAAGCTATAAAATTCATGTCTAAATCAGAAAAGTACATTCTTGTAAACTTAGAAGATGAAAAATCAAAAAAAATAGCAGAGTCTATTTCAAATAAAACAGCAAGGAAAATTCTGGACTACTTAAGCTCTAAAGAAGAGGCAGGAGCAGAGGAAATTTCAAAAGAATTAAAATTACCCATTTCAACTATAGATTATAATCTAAAAAACTTAAAAAAAGCAGGATTAGTAGAGACAAAGCATTTTCTCTGGAGTCAAAAAGGAAAAAGGATAATCCTCTATAGTTTAGCAAGAAAATTCATAGTAATATCCCCTAAGCTCTCAGATATCAAGAAAGAATTAAAGCATATAATCCCGTTAGTTGGGATAGCAGCAGTAATCTCTGTAATAATCCAGTATTTGACTAAACCAAAACCGGTTTTCCAAGCAACATTAAAATCAGCATCAGAAGAAGTATTAGCAGAATCTTCTATGGCCTTTGATGCAGCTCCTTCATTGGCACAAGCATCAACAACCCCCCCTTATGGGTTATGGTTCTTTTTAGGGGCCTTATTCATAATTGTTATATATCTCTTAATTAGACTAATAAAGAGTAAGGATTAATTCCATCTCTCAAACTTAATGTTTTCTTGATTAACTCCAATAGAAGTCAAAACTTCTCTCAAATTATCAACCATCTTATTAGGACCGCATAGATAAAATATAGAATTCTTATCATCAATATTTCTCTCTAGCATTTCTCTGCTAATCCTACCTGTTTCTCCCCCCCATATTTCTTCAGATTCATCAGGCCTTGTTATTGTTATAAAATTCTTGATTTTGCCATTCCATTCATCCATTTCTTCTTTGTATATTATATCCTCTGGTTTTTTGTAGCATCCAATTAATGTTACTTTAGTATCCCATTTATTGTCCAATACAGTCTTTACAATGCTTCTAAAAGGAGCAATTCCTGTTCCCCCATAAATCAACACTAATCTATTTCCAATCTCCTTTCTATAATTAAAATTGCCAAAAGGCCCATTAATTACTAATTTATCTCCAACTTTTGATTTATCTAATAAAGGAGAAAAATTTCCCTCTGGATATATCTTGACTGTAATGTCCAAGAACTCTTTCTCTACAGATGAAGATGAGATTGAATAAGCCTTTGCATTTTTTGGATTGTCCTCCAGAGCAACCATTAAAAACTGCCCGGGCAGAAAAGGCATACTCTCCCCATTGTTAAATCTCAATCTAAATGTCTTTATGTCAGATGTTTCCTGTACTATTTTAGATATTGTAACATTTAATTTTGGCATGAAAAGAAGGAAAGATAAAGCTTTTTAAGCATTATTATTTCCCAGCAAACACTGCTTTCTTAATGCCCCACAAAATTATCACTAAACCAAATACAACCGCTAAAGTAAGTATTCCAACTAAAAGAAATATGCCCAGCAATATCAAAACAATTCCAATAAGAATGTCTTCAAACACCATATTCTTCATGATATAAGATTAGACCTTTAATTTATAACCTTTTCTAAACAAATACAAAGAATAAAGGAAAGCAGCACTAGATAAGGCTAAAACAACAGGGATACTATAGGCCACATTAAGATCACTCTCGCCAAGGATGCTATACCTAAACCCATCTATCATATAAAATAAAGGGTTAAATAAACTTAATTTCTGAAAAAACTCGGGCAATAAATTTACAGAATGGAACACTCCGCCAAAAAATAGCAGGGGAGTGATAAAGAATGTATTCAAAACAGCCAGATTGTCAAATCTCTCAGCCCATAAGGCAACTATTAACCCGATAGAGGAAAAGAATAAAGATGCAAGGAT
>CAZDKM010000001.1:476-1731 GCA_964505985.1 Candidatus Woesearchaeota archaeon | reverse complement strand
GAAAACATTCCATCTCAAATTAAACATACTCAAATAAAAAAACCACAAAAATTAAATTGGCAATTACAAATGATCTGAACACACTGCCAAACGTGAATCCTAAGACCAATTCTAAATATGACATCGGAGCAACTAATAATTCCTGTATGTAATTGATGAATTTCCCTAAAAACAAAGAGCTTGAACTCTCTTCATAAGCAGTCATTATTACATTCATCATGATCAGGCCAGGAACTAAAAAAGACAGATAAGTCACATCACCGACGTCAAAATTCCTTCCCAAAGACAGCCCAAATATCAATATATACAATAAAGAGGAGATTATCGGGGGCCAGATAACCTGGTTGATTATCTTAATTGTCCTTAAATTCTCTCTTTTTATAATTGTAAACAAACCTACCCAGTTCATTTTTTAGTCAGCCTCAAAAATATATCCTGCAGGGAATCCTTGACATTCTTCACATCTAAAATATTTATTTTCTGTTTTTGCAGATGGGCAAAAACTTTCTTTAGCTGGCTCTTCCCTCTATTCCAGACAATTATCTTGTTTTTATGAAATTCAACGCAGTCCAGCTGAATAACCTTAGAAACTTTATCAGTTAATATCTCTGTATGCCCGGTGTCTAATTTATCAACCAATTCTTTTGTCTTGTCATTTGCAATTATCTTTCCTTCATTTATTATGCATGTAGTGCCGCACAATCTTTCTACTTCTTCTATATAGTGAGACGTTAATAATATTGTTGTTCCCTGTTTGTTTATCTTCTCTAGATACTTATGTAGGTCAATCCTCAGCTCAACATCAACACCTGCAGTGGGCTCATCCAGTACCAATATCCTCGGGTTATGAATTAAAGCCCTTGCTAATGTTAACCTCCTCTTCATTCCCCCGCTTAACTTTCTAAAATCAACCTCCTGTTTTGCATTTAAATTAAACTGCTTCAGCAATTCTTCAGCTCTTGCCTCGCAATCTTTCTTTTTTATGCCATAATAACCGGCTTGGTAGATCAAAACATCCTTTATATTCAGATAAGGATCAAAATTATATTCCTGAGGAGCAACCCCTATTAATCTTCTAGCTTCCCTATAATCCTTAATGACATCCTTCCCAAAAACACTTATGTTTCCTAAAGAAAAATTAGCCAAGCCAATAATACAATTAATTGTAGTAGTTTTTCCAGCCCCATTTGGCCCCAAAAAACCAAAGAAATCTCCTTCTTCAACGTCAAAGCTTATCCCTCTTAATGCAGTCACA
>CAZDKM010000001.1:0-466 GCA_964505985.1 Candidatus Woesearchaeota archaeon | reverse complement strand
AATTCTTAATTGAAATAGCATTCATTATCCTTTGTTTCTCTGAAGCATTTAAAAAGCTTTTTAAAGTTACTACATACCAAATTTCATATGTGGGCTCGTAACTCAGCTTGGATAGAGTGCTAGATTTTAAGGCAAACCTTCTATCCTGGAAGTAAGCTAGAAGTCGTGGGTTCAAAATTCAATGAAAATCCCATCGGGCCCGCATTTTTATAAAAACAAAAGGGGTCTATTAATATTTCCCTATATGCATATGTACTCCTTTTGTAGGCATCCATCTGCTGCAAACATCCCAAGAATTTCAGATACCTCTCTATTTATTTTCATAAAGAAATAATATAACCATTATAAGAAATTAAACATTTCTATGTTTGAAAATATAGATTAAAATAGACATAGAAATACAAACAACAAAGAGAAACCCTTTTAAAATATATTTAGTTATTTTCTTTAAAAGGGGCACATCGCC